>NZ_JAPVLS010000005.1:192424-194986 GCF_027158125.1 Streptomyces sp. H39-C1 | reverse complement strand
GAAGGGTGGGACGGGGTCCGCAGGGCAGGGGCCCGAGCTGGCGCCGAACCCGCACGGGGCCACGCTCGGAGGGTCGGGTGGGGTCGGGGGGGTCGGGGCCGGAGGGGTGGGGTTGCGAAATGCTGCCGAGCTATGTGTGAGCCTCTGGGGGCACCCCCGGCCGAAGGCTGGGGGACCGTAAACAGTCGATTCCGAAGCCCCGCACCGCAGGACCCGGCCCCCGACCCGGCCCGTGAACTACCGCCCCGCCAAGAACCCCGTCGTCTCGTACGCCGCCGCCGACGACTCCGGCCGCACCCAATACCGCACGTCCCGCGACCGCTCCAGCCGCTCGAACCACAGCGACTTCACCCAGAGTCCCGCCCCGGCCCCCGCCAGCAGCATTCCCCCCGCGGAAGAAGCGACCAGCGTGGACGCCGCGGCAAGAGCGAACGCCGCGAGCAGCCACCACCGGTGGCCGCGGACCCAGATCCGCGCCGTCACCCGGCGGTCCTGCAGGAAGACGGACTTGCCGGCGCGCGTGGCGTCCGCGCCCAGCGCGACGTAGCGCCCGCGCCGTACCGCGAAAGCGAGGACCGCCGCGACGATGAAGAGGGCGGCGCCGCCGAGTATCCCGATCCGGCGGCCGGTCAGGCCGGGGACGAACACGCCTCCCACGGCGGCCAGCGCACCCAGCCAAAACAGCCAGCGCGCAGCGGCCCGCACCAGCACCCCCACCCGAGCCAGCGTGTAAGCCCCGCGTGCCACGACCGTCCTCCTCCGATGCACCGTGTCCAGTTGCACGGGAGGGTAGTCAGCGATCCTCAGAATTTCATGAGGAATGCGGTCGGAGGAACAACGGGACGGTTCGGTCCCGGTTCAGTCGGTGAACAGCCCCCGCGCCGCCGCCCGCGCGTCGAACTCCTCCAGGCTCGCCTGGGCGTCCGGCAGGTGGTCGCACATCGACTCCAGCAGGACGCGTCCGAGCAGCATCGGGGCGCACGCCGTGTCGAAGGCGAGCCCGGTACCCACCGCGGCAGGCAGCAGCAGGTCGGAGCAGGCGGCGACCGGGGCGAAGGCGCTGTCGGCGACCGTGACGACCGTCAGACCGGCGTGGCGCGCGTACGTCAGGGCCTCGACGACCTCGCGGGGATGCCGTGGCAGCGCGAAGCAGAGCAGCGCGCTCGCGCCCGCCCGTACCGCGCCGTCGACGCGGTCGGCGAACATCGTGCCGCCCTCGTCGAGCAGCCGGACGTCGGGGTGGACCTTCGCGGCGAAGTACGCGAAGCCGCGCGCCTGCGCGCCCGCCGCGCGCAGGCCGAGGACGGGCAGCGGCCGGGACGCGGCGAGCACCGCGCCGGCGCGGGCGACGGGCGCGGGGTCGGCGAGGAGGGCGGCGAGGTGCCGGAGGTTCTCGATCTCGGCGTGCACGGCCTGCTGGTACTCGTTGTACGGGGCGGCCTCGGGGCCGGGCCGTACCGGCGCGACCTCGCGCAGGTGGCGGCGGAGCGCCGGGTAGCCGTCGAAGCCGAGCGCGACGGCGAAGCGGGTGACGGACGGCTGGCTGACGCCGGCGAGCTCGGCGACCTCGACGCTGGACAGGAACGGCGCGTCGGCCGACCGGCGCACCAGGCAGTGGGCGATCCGGCGCTGCGTCGGGGTCAGCCGGTGCGACTCGAACAGCTTCAGCAGCCGCGCCGAAGCGCCCTCGGCCGCACCCTCACCGGCACCTGCTCCCAGGCCCGCACCCGGAACCGCGCCCAGGCCCGCACCGACGCCGGCGCCCGCCTCCTCGGCGTCGCCCCCGTCCTCCGTCGTACCCATCAACGTCCTCCTGGCCTATTCAGTCGTCGTTGACTCTGCATGAATCCATGCAGCATTGGCAAGGAGTGTCCACCGGACGCACCGGAACCGGCCGCCTGCGCGGCCACGCATGGCGCCTACACCGGAGGCAGCCGCCCCTTCTGCGGCTTGCCCATCGCGTTCCGCGGCAGCTCGTCCAGGAACCGGACCTTGCGCGGCCGCTTGTGCACCGACAGATGCCCGGCGACGAAGTCCATCAGTTCGGCCTCGGTCACCCCGTCCGCGACGACGAAGGCGACGATCTCCTGGCCCAGGTCCTCGTGCGGTGCGCCCACCACCGCCGCCTCCCGGACCGCGGGGTGGTCGAGCAGCGCGTTCTCCACCTCGCCCGCGCCGATGCGGTAGCCGCCGGACTTGATGAGGTCGGTCGAGGCGCGGCCGACGATCCGGTGCATGCCGTCCGGCTCCGCCATCGCCATGTCACCGGTGCGGAACCAGCCGTCGGCGGTGTACGAGGCGGCGGTGGCCTCCGTACGGCCGAGGTAGCCGTCGAAGAGCGTGCCGGAACGGATCTGCAGCTCGCCGACCGTGGACCCGTCGTACGGGACGGGCCCGCCGTCCTCGTCCACCAGCCGGGTCTCCACTCCCGGCAGCGGCAGCCCGACCGAGCCGGGGCGGCGTTCACCGGCCGCCCGCGTGCTGATCGTGATCAGCGTCTCCGTCATCCCGTACCGCTCCACGGGACGCTGCCCGGTGAGCGTCTCCAGGTCCCGGAAGACG
>NZ_JAPVLS010000005.1:179643-192414 GCF_027158125.1 Streptomyces sp. H39-C1 | reverse complement strand
CCGGCCGCCGGTCAGCGCCCGCGCGGCGGCGGGGTCGCGCACCACCCGCGACCAGACCGTCGGCACGCCGAAGTAGAGGCTGCCGCCGGCCGCCGCGTAGGCCTGCGGTGTCGGCCGTCCGGTGTGCACCAGCCGGCTGCCGGTGCGCAGCGCGCCGAGCACGCCCAGCACCAGGCCGTGCACATGGAACAGCGGCAGGCCGTGCACCAGGGTGTCCCCGGCGGTCCACTCCCAGGCCCCGGCGAGCGCGTCGAGGTCGGTGGCGATCGCGCCGCGCGAGACCACGACGCCCTTCGGCGAGCCCGTCGTTCCCGAGGTGTAGAGGATGAGCGCGGCTTCCTTCGGCCCCGGCTCCGGGCCGCTCCAGCCAGCGCGCTCGTCGAAGTCGACGGGGAGCAGCGCCGCGCCCGAATCCCCCAGGATGTGGTTCTGTTCGGACGGCCCGGAGTCCGGCGGCACCGGGACCACGGGCACTCCGGCCAGCAGCCCGCCCACCACGGCGGCCACCGTCTCCAGCGACGCCGTCGCCCGCACCGCGAACGCCGGCGCCCCCGTCACCCGCGCCGCGACCGCGCCCGCCGCGCCGAGCAGCTCCTCGTACGAGCAGGACCGCCCCGCGACGGTCACGGCATCGGGCCGGTCCGCGCCGTCGGACGCGGTGAGGGCCGTCAGCAAGGAGGGGACGGGTGACAGCGGCACGGGTGTGCTCCTCTGAATGTCTCTATCCGAGAGCCGAGAGCCGAGCCCGGCGGGCTCGACCGGGCTCGTCCGGGCTGGACCGGGCTCGACGGCGCTCGCAGCGCAGTAGCACCGCGACTCTACGCATCGCCCGCTGGGAGGGGGCACCCCCGAAAAGAATCGGGGGTTTCCCCCAGTGCCTGACGCCGCCGGGCTCCGTACGGTGGCGTCATGGACGCCCGCGACCCGGAACTCAAAAAAGAACTCGCCGCCACCCTTCAGGCCCGCAAGGACCTCGGTGCGGAGTACGAGTCGGAACTGGTCGACTCGTTCATGGAGAAAGTGGACCAGCGCCTCGACAGCCATGTCGAGCAGCGGGTCCGCCGCCAACTGGCCGAGCAGCAGACCTCCTTCGCCCGGGCCGGCCGCAGCCCCGGCACGCCGGAGCCCAACGCGCGCTTCGCCCGTTACGGCTTCGCCGGCTTCACGATGATCGCCGCGATCCCGCTCTCCGCGATCGGTGTGGTCAACGCGGGGACCGCCGGACTGTTCATCACCTGGGCCGGCATCGTGGGCGTGAACGTCGCCCAGTCCCTCGGCCACATCTTCACGGGCGAACGCGGCGAGCGCCGCCGGAAGTCCGACGGCGACTGGGAGTAATCGCCGGCCCGCGCCGGAAAGCCGGGCGGCAGGGCAGACGCGCAAACGGGAAGCCGGGCGGACGGCGCAGGGAACCCGGGAACCCGCGGAAGAAATGGGAGCGGGGACCGCCGCACCCCCGGTCACCCGGGGGGCGGGACGACGGCGGTCCCCGCATCGGACGTGGGCCGGGTCAGGACCAGACATCACGTCCAGGGAGGGTCACCTCAGAGGTCCGGGAGCCGCTCCGGAGTTCCTGGGTGCCACATCCTGTGTCGCCGGGCTTCTCTTCCCGGCGAACACCAATGTGCCCGACCCGTGTTAAGCGCGTGCTGCGGCCGCGTGACGCCGGTGTAGCACTTTCGAATCCCTGGATGAACAGCCGGAACGGCCCCCCTGCCCGGTCCGGGCAGGGGGGCCGCATCATGCCGGGCCGGACGGGCGCCGGGGCTCCGTCGGTTACTTGGCCAGGAAGGCGAGCAGGTCCTGGCGGCTCACGACGCCGGTCGGCTTACCCTCGACGAGGACGATCGCCGCGTCGGACTTGGTGCCCAGGACCTTCATCAGGTCGGAGACCGGCTCGCCGGAGCCGACCTGCGGCAGCGGGCCGCTCATGTGCTTCTCCAGCGGGTCGCCCAGCGTGGCGCGCTTGGCGAACAGCGCGTCCAGGAGGTCGCGTTCCATGACGGAGCCGATGACCTCGGCCGCCATCACGTCCGGGTGACCGGCGCCCGGCTTCACGATCGGCATCTGGGAGACGCCGTACTCGCGGAGCACGTCGATCGCCTCGCCGACGGTCTCCTCCGGGTGCATGTGCAGGAGCTGCGGGATGCCGCCGCCCTTGTGCTCCAGCACGTCGGCGACGCTGGCCTGGCCGGTGCCCTCGTCGAGGAAGCCGTGCGAGGCCATCCACTCGTCGCTGAAGATCTTCGACATGTAGCCGCGGCCGGAGTCCGGCAGCAGGACGACGACGACGTCGTCCGGGCCGAGCTTCTCCGCGACGCGCAGCGCCGCGACGACCGCCATGCCGCAGGAGCCGCCGACGAGCAGCCCCTCCTCCTTGGCGAGGCGGCGGGTCATCTGGAAGGAGTCCTTGTCGGACACGGCGACGATGCCGTCCGCGACCTCACGGTCGTAGGCGGTCGGCCAGAAGTCCTCACCGACGCCCTCGACCAGGTACGGACGCCCGGAGCCGCCGGAGTACACCGAACCCTCGGGGTCGGCGCCGATGACCTGGACGCGGCCCTCGCTGGCGTCCTTGAGGTAGCGGCCGGTGCCGGAGATGGTGCCGCCGGTGCCGACGCCCGCGACGAAGTGCGTGATCCGCCCCTCCGTCTGCTCCCACAGCTCGGGGCCGGTGGAGTGGTAGTGCGACAGCGGGTTGTTCGGGTTGCTGTACTGGTCCGGCTTCCACGCGTTGGGGGTCTCGCGCACCAGCCGGTCGGAGACGTTGTAGTACGACTCCGGGTGGTCGGGGTCGACGGCGGTCGGACAGACCACGACCTCCGCGCCGTACGCCCGCAGTACGTTGATCTTGTCGAGCGACACCTTGTCCGGGCAGACGAAGATGCAGTGGTAGCCCTTCTGCTGGGCGACGATCGCGAGGCCGACACCGGTGTTGCCGGAGGTCGGCTCGACGATCGTGCCGCCGGGCTTCAGCTCACCGCTCTGCTCCGCGGCCTCGATCATCCGGACCGCGATGCGGTCCTTGACCGAGCCTCCGGGGTTGAAGTACTCGACCTTGGCCAGGACGGTCGCCTGGATGCCCTCGGTCACGTTGTTGAGCCGCACCAGCGGGGTGTTGCCGACGAGGCTGATCATCGAGTCGTGGAACTGCACCATTGTCTCCGGGTTCTCCGTGAATGTGCGGCAAGCCTATGGCCTAACGCGCCGACTCTCAGCTCGTCCGTGCCTCGATCGCTTCTCCCCTCCTCCCCCCTAATGTCGATCGATCACCACTACGGCACGTTGCAGTGGGCGTGTCACGGGGCAACAAGGTGTTGTACGCACAAAAGCACGGGAGGTGAGCGGGCTCGATGTCGAGGGCGAGGGTGGCACGGCGGATCGCGACCGCGGCCGCATACGGCGGCGGCGGGATCAGTCTGCTCGGCGGGGCGGCCGTGGGGGTACTGCTGGCCGAGGTGAGCCTGGCCAAACGGACGGTCGGCGGCTCCGACGACGTACCGCCGCGCGCCGACGGAAGATACGGGTCGGCTTTTTCGCACCGTACGGGTGAAGTTCCGCTCCGGCTCGGCTTCCTCGGCGACTCGACGGCGGCGGGGCAGGGCGTGCACCGGGCGCGCGAGACCCCGGGCGCGCTGCTCGCCTCCGGGCTCGCGGCGGTCGCGGAGCGGCCCGTCACCCTGGTCAACGTGGCGAATCCCGGGGCGCAGTCCAGCGACCTGGCGCGCCAGGTCGCGCTACTGCTCGACGTGGGCGCACCGCCCCCGGACGTCTGCGTGATCATGATCGGCGCGAACGACGTGACGCACCGGATGCCGCCCGCCAAGTCCGTCCGGCTGCTGTCGGACGCGGTCCGCCGGCTGCGCGAGGCGGGCAGCGAGGTGATCGTCGGTACCTGTCCCGACCTGGGCTCCGTGGAGCCGGTGTACCAGCCGCTGCGCTGGCTGGCGCGCCGGATGAGCCGCCAGCTGGCCGCCGCGCAGACCATAGGGGTGGTCGGGCTCGGCGGCCGTTCGGTCTCGCTGGGCGATCTGCTCGGACCGGAGTTCGAGGCCCATCCCCGGGAGATGTTCGGCCCGGACAACTACCACCCCTCCGCGGAGGGGTACGCGACGGCGGCCATGGCGATGCTCCCGACGCTGTGTGCCTCCCTGGGCGTGTGGCCCGAGGCGGACGAGCATCCGGACGCGCAGCGCGGCGAGAGCTTCCTGCCGGTGGCGCAGGCCGCCGTGGAGGCCGCGTCCGAGGGCGGCACCGAGGTCGTCGCGGCGATGCACACCGTGGCCGGGCCCCGCGGCCGCTGGGCGCTGCTCAAGCACCGCCGCCGCCAGCGGCTGCCGCACACGGCCGAACCGGCGGCCAGCCAGCCGTCGTCGGCCTGACGGAGCTGACGGAGCCGCTCCGGCCGGCGCCCACGCACCGGCCGGAGCGAGTACGGAGGGGGCTGGGCTAAGCGCGCGCTCAGAAAGAGTCCCGTGTCACAGCCCACAGCCCGTGACTCCTCGCGATACGTGCAGGTAACTTCCCAGAGAGTCCTGCCGCCTCGACGAGGAGTGTGTGTCGCGATGCCCGAAGCCGTGATCGTCTCAGCCGCCCGATCCCCCATCGGACGCGCCTTCAAGGGATCCCTCAAGGATCTGCGCCCGGACGACCTGACCGCCACGATCATCCAGGCCGCGCTCGCGAAGGTCCCGGAGCTGGACCCGCGGCAGATCGACGACCTGATGCTCGGCTGCGGTCTGCCCGGCGGCGAGCAGGGCTACAACCTCGGCCGCATCGTGGCCGTGCAGATGGGCATGGACCACCTGCCGGGCTGCACGGTCACCCGTTACTGTTCGTCGTCGCTCCAGACGACCCGGATGGCGATGCACGCCATCAAGGCCGGCGAGGGCGACATCTTCGTCTCGGCGGGTGTCGAGATGGTCTCGCGCAGCATCAAGGGCAGCTCCGACGGCCTGCCGGACACCAAGAACCCGCTCTTCGCCGACGCCGAGCTGCGCACGCTGGGCCGCGCCGAGAAGGGCGGCGGCGAGTGGCACGACCCGCGCGAGGACGGGCTGATCCCGGACGCGTACATCTCGATGGGCCAGACCGCCGAGAACCTCGCCGCGATCAAGGGCGTCACCCGCGCCGACCAGGACGAGTTCGGCGTACGGTCCCAGAACCTCGCCGAGGCCGCCATCAAGAACGGCTTCTGGGAGCGTGAGATCACCCCGGTCACGCTGCCGGACGGCACGGTCGTCTCCCAGGACGACGGCCCGCGCGCGGGCGTCACGCTGGAGGGCGTCCAGGGCCTCAAGCCGGTCTTCCGCCCCGACGGCACGGTCACCGCGGGCAACTGCTGCCCGCTCAACGACGGCGCCGCGGCCCTCGTGGTCATGTCCGACGTGAAAGCCCGCGAGCTGGGCATCACCCCGCTCGCCCGCGTCGTCTCCACCGGTGTCTCCGGCCTCTCCCCCGAGATCATGGGCTACGGCCCGGTCGAGGCGTCGAAGCAGGCGCTCAAGCGGGCCGGCCTGGGCATCGGCGACATCGACCTGGTCGAGATCAACGAGGCGTTCGCCGCGCAGGTCATCCCGTCCTACCGCGACCTCGGCGTGGACCTTGACCGGCTGAACATCAACGGCGGCGCGATCGCCGTGGGCCACCCGTTCGGCATGACCGGCGCCCGCATCACCGGCACGCTGATCAACTCGCTGCAGTTCCACGACAAGCAGTTCGGCCTGGAGACGATGTGCGTCGGCGGCGGCCAGGGCATGGCGATGGTCATCGAGCGCCTGAGCTGATCCACTCGTAACTCTTTCGCCGTCACGGCGTGTGATCTAAGTCGCAATCGAACCGCCCCCGGGTTGTTATACGAGCCCGGGGGCGGCTCGTTTTCGCAGGTCAGGGCGGCATCACCCGGATGGCCCAGGACCTCAGACCCGTCCATTTCGTGACGTTCCGCACTGCGAAGGGGAGAGGTTTACAGGCACAGTGATGTGTGGGGGATGTTTCGTCCACTCTCCAGTGGGCATCGCTCGGGATCACGTCAGTCGGGAGTACGTCTGTGAGCGCCCTGTTCTCCATCCTGCTGGTGGTCGCGGTCATCGCCGTGGCCCTAGGTTCCGCCGCCCTGCTGTCCGCCCGCGGCCTGCGCCGTGAGCTCGCCGCCCTGCGCGGGGATCTCGCGCTCGCCGGCACCGCCGCCGTACCGGCTGCCCGGCCGGTTCCCGCCGACGAGATACGCGCCGCCGTCGCGGACGCGCTCGCCGACGAGCGGGAGCGTGAGCTCGCCGAGGCGCGGGCCTTCTGGGCCGAGCAGGAAGCCCGCGAGTCCGCGGACACCTCGTTCTTCCGTGGCGGCATGCCCGCCGCGGGCACCGACTACGCCGAGTACGAGATCCCGACGGTGCTGCCGTTCCTGCCCCGGCAGTCCGATCTGGCCGGGCTGGAGTCCGAGCTCGCCCTCCCGGCGCCGGGCTTCTTCCCGCACCCCTCGGCGGCGCAGGACCACGCCGACTACCCGGACTTCCCGGATCTGCACAGCGCCCCCAGCCCCTCCGTCGTCGCCAACCCGGACCAGACCGCCGAGCGCCTCACCGACCTCGCCGAGGGCCGCATACCGCTCTCCGACGTCCGCCCGGGCCCGCTCGGCACGCTGGACGTGTACGTCTTCGCGGACGGCACCACGCTCTGCATGACCCCGGGCCACCGTGAGACCGCCCTCCAGCTCTCCGAGGCCCTGGAGCGCGGTGAGGTCCCCGTCCTCCTCGGCGGCTCCGCCGTGGGCGGCGCGTACGCCCTGACGTTCACCTACGGCGACGAGAGCATCTTCATCCTGGCCGACCGGGTCGTCGCCTCCCTCTGAGCGCACCCGCCCCGTCCGACCCCTCCGACCCGTCAGACCTGTCGGATCCGTCAGACCCCCGAACGCCGAGCGGCCCCGTCGATACGGACGAGGGCCGCTTCGAGCACCTCGCCGCGCTCCGGGCGCTGTTCGAGCGCCAGTGCCAGGTCGTTCCCGGCCACCGCGATCTGGTCGCCCACGGTGAAGGCACCGTCGTCCGGGATCAAGGCCGGTTCCCGGCCGGGGAATTCAAGCCGCTGTGCTTCCGCGGCCAGCCATCGTGCCAGCTCAAGGCCGGTTTCGGCGGCCCCGCCGCGCAGCCGGCTCTGGGGCAGGGCGCGAAATCGGCTCGCCAATCGGTCAACGGCGGAGCGCAAAGGAGTGCAGTCGAGCATGTCGGCGAGCGTACCGGGGGCGTGTGTTCCGGCCACGCACTCACATCCGCCTGCCATGGATGGTTGCCAACGCCCCAACAGTCAGGCACGGTGAGATGACCGGACACCGTATACCGGAGGCGCCGATGTCCCAGATCTTCTCCGAGGAAACCCACCGGAACCTGCTCTCCCGCATCCCCCATTGCACCGGCCGAGAGGTACGCGACTGGCTCCGCGCAGTCGATGACGGCCCAGCCTTCCTCCGCTTCGACGAGAAAGTCAGCTGGCTCCGCAGCGAACACGACCTGTCCTACGGACATGCCAAGGCGATCGTCCACGAATACGACTTGAGGCGGGCAGCCCGCAATCTCCGGTAGCCCCGGGCGTACGACGACGGGCCCCCAGGAGGCACTGCCTCCTGGGGGCCCGTCAGGTACGAGGTGCTCGTACGGAGTCCTACCGCCGGATCAATCCCTGAGGATCGAGATCAGCCGCAGCATCTCCAGGTAGATCCACACCAGCGAGAGCGTCAGGCCGAACGCGGCCAGCCACGACTCGTTCTGCGGTGCGCCGTAGCGGACGCCGTCCTCGATCTGCTTGAAGTCGAGCGACAGGAAGAACGCGCCCAGGCCGATGCCGATGATGCCGACGATGATGCCCAGCGGGCCGCTGCTGCGCAGACCGCCCTCGGGAGCGGCGCCGAACGCGACGAACAGCAGGTTCACCAGCATCAGCAGCACGAAGCCGATGGCGACCGCCATGCCGATGCGCTGGTAGCGCGCGGTGACGCGGATCAGCCTGGTCTTGTAGGCGATGAGCATGCCGACGAAGACCGCCATGGTGCCCAGCACCGCCTGGACCGGAGCCCCGGACCAGTACTGGTTGTACATCTTGCTGATCACGCCGAGGAAGACGCCCTCGAAGATCGCGTAGCCGATGATCAGCGCGGGGACCGGCGTCCGCTTGAACGCCTGGACCATGGCGAGCACGAACGCCACGATCGCCGCGCCGAACGCCAGGCCGTAGCTGGTGGTACTCACCGGCAGCACGGACCAGGCGACGATCGCACCGACGATCACGGTGCCCAGCGTCATACCCGTGCGCATGACGACGTCGTCCATCGTCATGCGCCCGGTCTGCGCGGGTCCGGCCGGCGGGGCCTGGTACATCTGCTGGAGCTGCTCGGGGGTGAGTTGCTGCTGGTCCGCCGTGGCGTAAGGATTGCCGCCCTGCGCGTACGGGTTACCACCCTGCGGCGCGTTCGGGTTTCCCTGCTGCGCGTACGGATTTCCCGACCCCTGCGGGGCCGCGCCCTGCTGCTGCGTGCCGAAGCCCGCGTATCCGTCCCCGCGGCTGAAGCCTCGCCGCGAGAAGACCGGGTTGCTGCTCCTCATCTCACTCCTCCATGGCCGCGCGTTACGGCGTTGCCTCAAGAGTAATGGGTTAGCAAAAGAGACGGAGTACCGCCGGAGGAGGATCTTCTGACGGGCGCCCCACGGGAGTTTTTGAGGTGCCCGGAGCCGGACTCGAACCGGCACGGCCATGAGGCCAGCGAGGTTTAAGCTCGCCGTGTCTGCGTTCCACCATCCGGGCGGGGGCGGGGTCTCGACGCAGGACGAGCGTATCGGGGTTACTGGGCCGAACAGGGCACGATCCGCGTCATGTTGTCTGATTTTAGGGGTACCTGACGCAGCCTCAAGTGGGCCTTGAGGGGGTGGATCCCGAGCCCCCGGGCCTTCACATGGCGCACACACGTCATTCGCATATGACGCGAAATCGATCACGCCGGACAGCCTCCCGGACACCACCCGGAGTCCCGCCGCGCCGTCACCGGGACCACGCTGACGGCGGACGGCCCACCGGGCCTCATGGCCCGGTGTCATCCGCAAGTAGTACAGCGGACCCCCCGGGTCCCTCCCAGGACTGCCCTCGGAACAGCAGTCTGGGCTGATCCCCGGAGCGGATCCGGCCGTCACGATGGAGTAGTCGTCGTTCACCCCACTTCAGGAGCCGCCCCGTGACCCCCACCGGAACCACTTCCCGCACCTCGATGGTGGCGGCCCGTGCCACGGACCTCAGCAAGGTCTACGGCGAGGGAGAGACCCGGGTCGTCGCTCTGGACGGTGTCTCGGTCGAGTTCCGGCGCGCGGAGTACACGGCGATCATGGGTCCGTCTGGCTCCGGCAAGTCCACGCTGATGCACTGCATGGCGGGGCTCGACTCGGTCTCCGCCGGGTCGGCGCGGATCGGTGAGACGGAACTGGCGTCGCTCAAGGACAAGCAGCTCACCCAGTTGCGCCGGGACAAGATCGGCTTCATCTTCCAGGCGTTCAACCTGCTGCCGACGCTCACCGCCGCCGAGAACATCACCCTTCCGATGGACATCGCCGGTCGCAAGGCCGACCAGCAGTGGCTCGCCCAGGTGATCGCTACGGTGGGGCTGGCCGACCGGCTGTCGCACCGGCCGAACCAGCTGTCCGGCGGCCAGCAGCAGCGCGTGGCGGTCGCCCGCGCCCTGGCGAGCAAGCCGGAGATCATCTTCGCCGACGAGCCGACTGGCAACCTGGACTCGCGCTCCGGCGCCGAGATCCTCGGCTTCCTGCGGAACTCGGTGCGTGAGCTGGGCCAGACGATCGTGATGGTCACGCACGACCCGGTCGCCGCGTCCTACGCGGACCGGGTGATCTTCCTCGCCGACGGCCGCGTCGTCGACGAACTGCACGACCCGACCTCGGACGGCGTCCTGGAGCGCATGAAGCGTTTCGACGCCAAGGGCCGCACCAGCTGAGCCGGGCGCACCCCGCCGCCCCCTCCGCACCCCAACACGCCCCCGACTCCGGCCTCCGGTTCCCCCAGCCCCTCAGTGGCCGCCCGCGCCGCAGCCCTGCCGTGGTGCCGCTCCGCCGTGCCTCCGCGCTGCCGTCGTGCCCCTCACGCACGCCCGCCGCACCGCCGCCCGACCGAACGAACCAGGACTGATCCCCATGTTCCGCACCGCCTTGCGCAACGTCCTCGCGCACAAGGCCAGGCTGCTGATGACCGTGCTCGCCGTCATGCTCGGCGTCGCCTTCGTCTCCGGCACCCTGGTCTTCACCGACACCATCGGCGACGCCTTCAAGAAGAGCTCCGCCAAGAGCTACGAGAACGTCTCCATCGCCGTGAAGCCCGGCTTCGCGGCCCGGTCCACGGGCACGGCCGGCCAGGACGAGCGGCCGCAGCTGACCCAGCGTCAGCTGGACACCGTGCGGGCACTGCCCGGCGCGGCCTCGGCCACCGGCAGCGTCTCCGGGTTCACCGCCGTCGCCGACAAGGACGGCAAGCTGATCGGCAACGGCTGGTCCACGCGGGGCGGGAACTACTCGGCCGGCAAGGACGGCACCGACTCCCGTTACGCGCTGACGGACGGCCGCGCCCCGCAGAAGCCGGAAGAGGTCGCGGTCGACAGCAAGACCGCCGACCGCGCGGACCTCCAGGTCGGCGACACCGTACGGATGTCCGTCAACGGGCCGGTCATGCACCAGACCGTCACCGGCGTCTTCGACACCGACGACGGCAACGTCGCGGCGGGCGGCAGCCTCGTCCTCTTCGACACCGCCACCGCGCAGAAGCTCTTCGCCAAGCCCGGCCAGTACGACGAGATCGACGTCCGGGCGGCGCCCGGCACCAGCCAGGCCGTGCTCAAGGCCGAGGCCGAGAAGGCACTGCCCGAGGGCACCGAGATCGTCACCGGACAGAAGCTGGCGGACGAGGAGGCCGCGCAGATCTCCCAGGCGATGAGCGGTCTGAACACCGGGCTGCTGGTCTTCGCCGGTATCGCGCTGTTCGTCGGCATCTTCATCATCGCCAACACCTTCACCATGCTGGTCGCCCAGCGCACCAAGGAGCTGGCGCTGATGCGGGCGGTCGGCGCGAGCCGCCGCCAGGTGACGCGCTCGGTGCTGATCGAGGCGTTCGTGGTCGGCCTGACCGCCGCCGTCGTCGGCCTCGTGACGGGCATAGGGATCGCGGTCGGCATGCGGTCACTGCTCGGCACGACCGGCGCGACGATGCCGGACGGACCGCTGGTCGTCGCTCCCGGCACGATCATGGCGTCGCTGGTCGTCGGTGTCGCCGTCACCATGCTCGCCGCCTGGCTGCCCGCCCGCCGGGCGTCCAGGATCGCGCCGGTCGCCGCGATGAGCAGCGTGCACGCCCCGGCCACCACCAGGAGCCTGGTGCTGCGCAACACCCTCGGCGCACTGCTGACCGGTGCGGGCATCGCCCTGGTGCTGGCCGGCGTGGGCATGGGCATGGACAGCGGCAAGCTGCCGCTGGGCGCCGGCGGCGGGCTGCTGCTGATCGGGGTGTTCGTGCTGACGCCGCTGCTGTCGCGTCCGGTCATCGCCGCGGCGGGACCGCTGCTGCGCCCGTTCGGCGTCACCGGCAAGCTCGCCCGGCAGAACTCGGTGCGCAACCCGCGGCGTACCGCCGCCACCGCGTCGGCGCTGATGATCGGCCTGACGCTGATCACCGGTCTCACGGTGATCGCGACCTCGGTCCAGAAGGGCATCGACAGGATCGCCGCGGACTCCATCAAGGCCGACTACACGATCAGCATGGTCAACCGCGTCAACGGCCTCTCCCCCGAGGTGGCGAAGACGCTGAGCGGGCTCGGCGACGTGACCGCGTCCAGCCCGATGCGGGAGGCCTGGATCGAGCTCGGCGGCGGCGACCACCCGGTGACCGGCGTCAACACCCGCTCCATCGCACAGCTCGTCAACCTCGACTTCACCAGCGGCTCGATCGGCGGGCTCGGCGGCACGACCGTCGTCGTGGACGACAAGACCGCGAAGGACGGCGGCTGGAAGGTCGGCGACGCCCTGCCGACCGTCTATGACGACAAGGCCAGGGGCACGCTGACGGTCGGCGGCATCTACCAGGGCAACAACATCCTCAACGGCGTCCTCGTCGACACCGCGACCCTCGACCCGCACCTGTCGAAGATCTCCGACACGCAGGTCATGGTGAAGACCGCCGACGGCGCGAGCGCCGCCACCAAGGACGCCATCGAGAAGGCGCTGGGCGACAACCCGGCGATCAAGGTGCAGGACAAGGCCGATATCTCCAACGAGGCCGGCGGCATGATCAGCATGATGCTGAACATGCTCTACGGGCTGCTCGCGATGGCCGTGATCGTCGCGGTCCTCGGTGTCATCAACACCCTGGCCATGTCGGTCTTCGAACGCTCCCACGAGATCGGCATGCTGCGGGCGATCGGCCTCGACCGCCGGGACGTCAAGCGGATGGTCCGGTTCGAGTCGCTGCTGATCTCGCTGTTCGGCGCGGTGCTCGGGATCGGGCTCGGGGTCTTCCTCGGCTGGGCCGCGGGCCGGCTGATCGCCGGCGGCATGGACACCTACACGATGGTCCTGCCGTGGGACCGGATCGCGATCTTCCTCGGCGGCGCCGCCGTGGTCGGGGTGCTGGCCGCGCTGTGGCCGGCCCGGCGCGCGGCCCGGCTCAACATGCTCAGCGCCATCAAGGCGGAGTAGCGGGCTCCGTGCATCGCCGCCGTGGGGGGTACCGGGT
>NZ_JAPVLS010000005.1:0-179633 GCF_027158125.1 Streptomyces sp. H39-C1 | reverse complement strand
CTCCCGGATCCGTCCGGGAGAGCCCACGGCGCTGTTCAGGCCTTCGGCTGGCTGCTGGGAATGTCGTCCAATGAGCGTCGTCCGCCCGGAGGGCGGGGCCGGCGGGGCTTGGTGCGTGCGATCGCAAGGCGGAGGAGGGAGTCCATGCGGTGGGGGCACCTCCCAGCGGTAGCTGGGGGGAGGGAATTTGACGACACGACCTAGGGCCACGGCCGGGCCGGCGGCATGCCCGCCGCCCCGGAGGGCCTGGTCCTGACGGCCAGGACCTGGTTGACGCCGATACGGTTCTGCTCGAAGGACAGCGCGCTGGCGGCCATGTACAGCCGCCACACCCGCGCCCGTCCGGCACCGGTGAGCCGCACCGCCTCCTGCCAGTGGTCCTCCAGATTGCGCACCCAGGCCCGCAGCGTCAGCGCGTAGTGCTCCCGCAGCGCCTCGACGTCCCGCACCTCGAATCCGGCCTCCTCCAGCCGGGAGACGGTCGAGCCGACCGGCGCGAGCTCGCCGTCCGGGAAGACGTACCGGTCGATGAACTCGTCGACGTGGTACGCCTCCTCGTCCGCCCAGGGGCGGCGGGCGATCTGGTGGTTGAGCAGCCGGCCGCCCGGCCGCAGCAGGCCGTAGAGGTGGGCGGCGTACTCGCGGTACAGGTCGCGGCCGACGTGCTCCGCCATGCCGATCGACGAGATCGCGTCGTACGGGCCGTCCGCGACCGCCCGGTAGTCCTGGACACGGATGTCGATGCGATCGGTGAGCCCGGCCTCCGCGACGCGCTTGCGGGCGTACGCGGCCTGCTCGGTGGAGAGCGTGATGCCGACGGCGCGCACCCCGTAGTGCTCGGCGGCATGCAGCACCATCGAGCCCCAGCCGCAGCCGACGTCCAGCAGCGTCTGGTCGGGCCGGAGCGCCAACTTGCGGCAGACCAGGTCGAGTTTGGCGTACTGGGCCTCTTCGAGGGTGGTCTCGGGGTGCTCCCAGTAGGCGCAGGAGTAGACCATCGACGGGCCGAGGACACGCTCGTAGAAGTCGTTGCCGACGTCGTAGTGGTGACTGATGGCCTGCTTGTCGCGGCCCGGGCTGTGCAGCGGGCCGAACCGGCGGCGGGCCTCCTCGGGCGGCGGCGACGGTGGCAGCCCCGGCCCGGCGAGCACGAGGGCCTCGCGGGCCAACCGATAGGTGTGCGGGTTGCGCAACAGGTCCACCGCGCGGCGGAAACCGCCGGGGTGCGGTGCGCCGTCCTCGTCGGTGTCCCAGACGATGCCGGCGATCAGGTCCAGCGCCTCGTACAGATCGCCTTCGATGTCCAGGTCGCCGGCGACCCAGGCGCGGGCCAGTCCCAGCTCACCGGGCTTCCACAGCAGCCGGCGCAGCGCCCGGCGCCGCCGCATGACGAGCATGGGGGCGTCCGGGGGTCCGGCCTCGCTTCCGTCCCAGGCGCGGATGCGCAGCGGGAACGGTTCTCGTAGGGCTTTTTCAGCAAGGTCGCGCATGCGACGGGCCGCATCTGCCATGCGTACGAGCGTACGACGGACGGCCGTCGACGCGAGTGATTTTCCGGCCCAACCACCCGGGCGTCCCCGGGGGGTACGCCGAAGGGGCGCCCGCACCACGGATGGCGGACGCCCCTTCGGCCTTACGTTCGTGCGACCGGGCCTGCCGGACCGGTGTGACTCGTCGTCAGGAAGCCTTGGCCTTCTCGGCTGCCTCGGCGGTGGCCGCGTTCGCCGGGACGGCCGCCTTCGCGGGGGCCGGCGCCGGACGGGCCGCCTCGTAGAACTCCTCGCGGGGGTTCTCCATGGCGCCGAGCGAGACGACCTCGCGCTTGAGGAACATCGCGAGCGTCCAGTCGGCGAAGACCCGGATCTTGCGGTTCCAGGTCGGGACGGCCATGCCGTGGTAGCCACGGTGCATGTACCAGGCCAGCCGGCCCTTGAGCTTGATCTTGGTCTTGCCGACCACGATCATCGCCACGCCCTTGTGCAGACCGAGACCGGCGACTGCGCCCTTGTTGGCGTGGGCGTAGGTCTGCTGCGGGAAGCCGCGCATCCCCGAGACCACGTTGTCGCCGAGGACCTTGGCCTGGCGCAGCGCGTGCTGGGCGTTCGGCGGGCACCAGGCGTTCTCGACGCCGGCCTTGCGGGCGGCGATGTCCGGGACCTGGGCGTTGTCGCCCGCGGCCCAGATGTAGTCGGTGCCCTGTACCTGGAGCTTCTCCGAGGTGTCCACGTGGCCGCGCGGGCCGAGCGGGAGACCGAAGCGGGCGAGCGCCGGGTTCGGCTTGACGCCCGCGGTCCACACGATCGTGGAGGCGTCGACCTCCAGACCGTTGGCGAGCACCACGTGCTTGTCGACACAGGACTTCATCGACGTGCTGAGGTAGACCTCGATACCGCGCTCGCGCAGGTGCTCAAGGCCCCACTCGCCGAGCTGCGGGCCGACCTCGGGGAGGATCTTGTCGGCGGCGTCGACGAGGATGAAGCGCATGTCCTCGCGCTTGACGTTCGGGTAGTACTTGGCGGCGTCGCGGGCCATGTCCTCGACCTCGCCTATGGTCTCCGCGCCGGCGAAGCCACCGCCGACGAAGACGAAGGTCAGCGCCTTGCGGCGGACGTCCTCGTCCGTCGTGGAGTCGGCCTTGTCGAGCTGCTCGAGGACGTGGTTGCGCAGGCCGATGGCCTCCTCGACGCCCTTCATACCGATGCCGTTCTCGGCCAGGCCGGGGATCGGGAAGGTACGGGAGACCGCGCCGAGCGCAATGATCAGGTAGTCGAAGGGCAGCTCGTAGGTCTCACCCACGAGCGGCTGGATCGACGCGACCTTGCGGTCCTGATCGATGTTCATCACGCGGCCGGTGAGCACCTCCGCACCGGGCAGCACGCGTCGGAGCGGGACGACGACATGGCGCGGGGAGATGCTGCCGGCGGCAGCTTCGGGAAGGAAGGGCTGGTACGTCATGTACGAGCGCGGGTCGACGACAGTGACCGTCGCCTCGCCGTACCGCATCTTCTTCATGATGCGGCGCGCCGCGTACAGGCCGACGTATCCGCCGCCTACTACGAGGATCCGTGGACGCTCCGAAGTGCTCATGGTTCGAGTATCCAGCACCTGATGGGGGGGTGCTCGTGAGCCCCTTCACAAGGTCCTGGACACCCTCTGCTACACTTCCCGGCCGCGTGACCAGGCCCACAGCCCCCAGAGGGAACCTGAGACCCGGACGGGCCGTTGAGCGCACCATCTGATCAGCGAAGATCGGCGCCCTTTGGGCATGTGTCCAAGGGGCTGTAACACCGCGGAAACACCGCGCCACAAGGGTTCCGAGGGGTCCCGGGCCCCACGGCCTTGGAAAACTGGGCCGTAGGACCGGAACTTCATGTGAAGAGTTTCACAAACTTCGTGCTACGCGATGCTCCAGGCGATGCCGTCGAGGATGTCGTGCTCGCTCACGACGACCTCCTGGGCCCCGATCCGCTCCATGATCTGGAGCAGCACGAGCGCTCCCGCGCCGATCACGTCGACCCGTCCCGGGTGCATCACGGGGATGGCCGCGCGCTCCGCGTGGGTGGCCGCGAGGAGCTGTCCGGTGATCTCCCTGACCTGCTCCAGGGAGATCCGTGAATGGTGGATCGCGGACGAGTCGTACTCCGTCAGACCCAGCGCGACGGCCGCGACCGTGGTGACGGAGCCGGCCAGTCCGACGAGGGTGCGGGCCTGCTCCAGCGGGACGGAGGCGGCCGCCTCGTCGAGCGCGGCGTTGATGTCGGCCTTGATGGCGGTGATCCGGCCGAGCGTCGGCGGGTCGATGATCGTGCCGTCGTCGGCGGTCAGGTGCCGTTCGGTCATCCGCACACAGCCGATGTCGACCGAGCGGGCCGCGAGCACGCTGTCGTCGCCGACCACGAACTCGGTCGAGCCGCCGCCGATGTCGACCACGAGGTAGGGCTTCGCGTGGCCGTCGTGACCCGTCAGCTCCTTGGTGGCGCCGGTGAAGGAGAACTCGGCCTCCTGGTCACCGCTGATCACCTCGGGCTCGACGCCCAGGATGTCCACCACACCGCGGACGAAGTCCGCGCGGTTCTCGGCGTCGCGCGAGGCGGACGTCGCCACGAAGCGCAGCCGCTCCGCCCCGAGTTCCTTGATGACGGCGGCGTACTCACGGCAGGCCGCGAAGGTCCGCTCCAGCGCCTCGGGCGCCAGCCGTCCGGTGCGGTCCACGCCCTGCCCGAGCCGGACGATCGTCATCCGCCGGTCGAGGTCCTCGATCTCACCCGTGACCGGGTCGGCGTCGGCGACGAGCAGCCGGATGGAGTTGGTACCGCAGTCGATGGCCGCAACGCGTGTCACTTCTGCACCTCGTCGGTGGTCGCGGTGGCGCAGCCGCCGCTGACACAGGGGCCCTTGCGCCACCAGTCGGGCAGCATCGCGATGGCCTCGTCGCCCAGCGGGTTGACCCCGGGGCCGGCGGCGAGCGAGTGACCGACCAGGACGTGCAGGCACTTCACCCGGTCGGGCATGCCGCCCGCGCTCGGGAAGCCCTCCAGCACCTCGATGGCGTCCCGGCGGGTGATGTAGTCGTCGTGCGCGGCCCGGTACGCGGCGGCCAGCTCCGGGTCCTCGGCGAGCCGGGCCGTCATCTCCTTCATGACGCCGTCGGCCTCCAGGGTCCCGATGGCGGACGCGGCGCGCGGGCACGTCAGGTAGTACAGCGTCGGGAACGGCGTACCGTCCTCCAGCCGCGGCTGGGTCTCGACCACGTCCGGCTGTCCGCACGGGCAGCGGTGGGCGATGGCCCGCAGGCCGCGCGGCGGGCGGCCCAGCTGCTCCTTGAACGCGGCGATGTCGGCCTCGGTCGGCGTGGTGCGGGGGGTGGGCGCGGGGTGATCTGTCATGAGCCGTTCTCGATCGTGGAAGGTCAGCGGCGGGCGGTGCCCGGCTACCGCCGGGGGGTCCCGGCGGCGTCGGCGTGGTCGACGCTGTCCCAGAAATTGTCGTACCAGGGGCGGTGCGCGGCGGCCTCGTCCGAGGACCGGCGGCCGGCGGGGTCGCTGTCGGGGGCGCCGCTCGGGGTCGGGCTCACCACCGTATAGCCGGTCTCACCGGGCAGCATGAAGTGCAGCCGCTTGCGGGCCTGGGTCTTCACGTACTCGTTGTCCTGCCAGCGGGCCTTCTCCTCGCGCAGCTGCTCGACGCGCTGCTTGGCCTGCTGGGCCTCCTTGCGCTGGTCGGCGATGTCCGAGCGCTGGGCGATGTACTGCCGCATCGGATAGGCGAGAGCGACGATCAGCGCACAGAGCACGAGCGCCAGCAGCGCGGCCCGCCCGGTGAGCTTGCTGCGCCGGGGGGCGGGGCGCCTGGTCGCCGCGCGGTAGACGCGGGCCTGCGCCTCCTGGCCGATCGCCTTCAGCCGCGCCGCGGTGGAGAACCGATCCGCCCCCACGCCGTCTCCCCTCGTCCGCACGTACCTACGTCCCCGGCCACGGTACGGGACCGGGCGCGGGGACGTAGGTCAGACGTGCGGGCGGTGCCGCCGATCAGCCCTCGGGCCGGCCGGGTCAGCCCTTGAAGCGGGGGAACGCGGAACGGCCGGCGTAGACCGCCGCGTCGTCCAGGATCTCCTCGATGCGCAGGAGCTGGTTGTACTTGGCGACGCGCTCGGAGCGGGCCGGGGCGCCGGTCTTGATCTGGCCGCAGTTGGTGGCGACGGCGAGGTCGGCGATGGTGACGTCCTCGGTCTCACCGGAGCGGTGCGACATCATGCACTTGAAGCCGTTGCGCTGGGCCAGCTCGACCGCGTCGAGGGTCTCGGTGAGCGAGCCGATCTGGTTGACCTTGACGAGCAGCGCGTTGGCCGAGCCCTCGTCGATACCGCGCTGCAGGCGCTCCGGGTTGGTGACGAAGAGGTCGTCGCCGACGATCTGGACCTTGTCGCCGAGCTTGGCGGTGAGAGCCTTCCAGCCCTCCCAGTCCTCCTCGTTCAGCGGGTCCTCGATGGAGACCAGCGGGTACGCGGCGACCAGCTCGGCGTAGTAGTCCGAGAGCTCGCCGGCGGAGATCTTCTTGCCCTCGAAGTCGTACGAACCGTCCTCGTTGTGGAACTCGGAGGCGGCGACGTCGAGCGCGAGCGCGATGTCCTGGCCCGGCTGGTAGCCGGCCTTCTTGATGGCCTCGACGATGAGGTCGAGCGCCTCGCGGTTGGAGTCGAGGTTCGGCGCGAAGCCGCCCTCGTCGCCCAGGCCGGTGGACAGCCCGCGCTCCTTCAGCACGCCCTTCAGCGTGTGGTAGACCTCGGCGCCCCAGCGCAGGGCCTCGGAGAAGGACTCGGCACCGATCGGCGCGATCATGAACTCCTGGATGTCCACGTTCGAGTCGGCGTGCGACCCGCCGTTCAGGATGTTCATCATCGGGACCGGCAGCACGTGCGCGTTCGGGCCGCCGAGGTAGCGGAAGAGCGGCAGGTCGGACGCCTCGGAGGCGGCGTGCGCGACGGCGAGCGAGACGCCGAGGATGGCGTTGGCGCCGAGCGAGGACTTGTCCGGGGTGGCGTCCAGGTCGAACATCGCCTGGTCGATCAGCCGCTGCTCGGTGGCGTCGTAGCCGACCAGCTCCGGGCCGATCTGCTCGATGACGGCGAGAACGGCCTTCTCGACGCCCTTGCCCATGTAGCGGCTCTTGTCACCGTCGCGAAGCTCCAGGGCCTCGAAGGCTCCGGTCGAGGCACCGGACGGCACGGCCGCACGGCCGGTGCTGCCGTCGTCGAGGCCGACCTCGACCTCGACGGTGGGGTTGCCTCGTGAGTCGAGGATTTCCCGGGCTACGACGACGTCGATGGACGGCACGAGTGTCTCCTTCAGGCTGTGTACAGCTGATGCGTGTCTCTCTGCTCTTGCGGCACGAGCCTAACCGCCCGGGGAGGGTAGACCAGTCGATCGGCCGACTCATGAGACGAAAAAGGGCCCAAAGGCTGACAACAGGTGACCAACGGCGCCTTACGCCGCGGTGGCCGACGCCAAAACCCCGGCCCGGCACGCTCGGGGGGAGTGCGTGCCTGGCCGGGGAGTCTTGGGGTAGGGCTATCGGTCTCAGCTGAGGTGCAGCTGCTGGCCCGGGTAGATCAGGTCGGCGTCGCTGACGATGCTCTTGTTCAGCTCGAACAGCTTCTCCCAGCCGCCGGCGACGTGGTGCGCCTGGGCGATCTCGGAAAGGCTGTCGCCGGTGACGACCTTGTACTCGCCGTTGCCCTGCTGGACCGGGGCGGCCTTCTTGGTCTCGGCCGGCTTGGCGGCGGGCTTGGTCTTCTTGACCGGGGCGCGGTTCTCGGACTTGCCGCGGCTGGCGGTGTCCGAGGTGTCGCGCGAGGTGGTGCTCTTCGACGGGGTGCTCTTCGTCGAGGAACCGGTGTTCACGTCGGCGGCCGGGCCACCGGCGGTCAGGTTGCCGGCGCCGGCGCAGGCCCAGGCACCCGGGCCCTGCAGGGCGAGCAGCTTCTCGGCTACCGCGATCTGCTGGTCCTTGGTGGCGAGGTCGGCACGGGCGGCGTACGCGGTGCCGCCGGCGGCTTCCCAGCTGGACTGCGAGAACTGCAGGCCGCCGTAGTAGCCGTTACCGGTGTTGATCGACCAGTTGCCGCCGGACTCGCACTGGGCGACAGCGTCCCAGGTGGCGACCGAAGCGGCGGAGGCGCCGGTGGCACCCAGCAGCGGAACGGCGATCGCGGCGGTGGTGACACCGGCAATCGCGGCAATTCGGGTGAACTTGGACGGGCGACGGTGCTTAGCCATGGTTGTTCATCCTCACCGACGCCTACGAGGTCAGCTGTCGGGTTCGGGCGTGAGTTGCCCGGCTGCGCGGCTCTCGCCGTGCTGCTTCACCCCAAGCCGGTCCGTCCCCCACGAGTTCGGGGCCGGGCCGGCGGAAGACCTTGGGTCCCCCGCTCCTGCCTACGGCGCTTTCGCGTCGACTGTTCCCGTCGGTCGGCGGCAGGACTCGGCGATCCTGACCGGCGGGGCCCGCTGTGGCGAGCAGTACGACGTTAAACACACGATCCCGGCGAGGACAAACATCCCGGGGTCGTACAGCAACTCCCCCATCCGGCTGAGCGGACCCACAGAACCGCAGGTCGGAAGGGAGAAAAGCGGCGCAGTGCGAGCGAGCCGTCACAGCCGCCACGGAGACCCTTGTCACAAGGTCCGGGGTGCCGGGATCGTGTTGAGCGGTCTCAGAAGCTCAAGTCCAGGTGCTGCCCAGGGAGAATCAGGTCGGGATTGTCCCCAACAATCTGGTCATTTGCCCCATAAAGCGCCTTCCATCCACCCTGCAGATGATGGTCGGCGGCGATGTCGCAGAGGTTGTCGCCCGGCACGACGACGTAGTCGCCGTTGGCCGCCACGTCGCCCTGACCGGTGTTCTGATCACCGTTCAGACCGTCGGCGGTACCCGCGGACCGGTCGGCGTCGCGCGAGGCGCGGTCGGTGCTCTGCCCGTCGGAGGAGTCCGGCGATCCGGGCTTCGCGTGCTTGCCCGGGCTCTTGCCCGCGGCTCCCGGCGTGGTGTCCGCCAGGTCCGAGGAGGGGCTCGGGGCGGTCGGCGTGGTGGCCGGCGTGGTGCCGTCCGAAGGATCGGCCGTCGGGTCGGTCGTCGGAGTGCCGGTCGGCGTCGACGGAGTCGTCGGCGTGGTGGACGCCGGAGGAGTCGTCGGCGTCGTGGGCGCCGCGGGTGTCGTCGGCGTCGTGGTGGGCGCCGTCGGCTTCGTGGTGACCAGCGGGGGCAGGATCGAGCCCGGGTCGATCTTCGGCGGCGCTCCGCCGGTCACGAGTCCCGCGGGTCCCGAGCAACCGGGCCAGGCGTCCGGCCCGAGTTCCTTGAGCAGCGTCTCGGCCACGGCTATCTGCTGCGAGCGGCTCGCCAGGTCGGGGCGCTCGGCGTAGACCGTGCCGCCGTACTGCTCCCAGGTGTCCTCGGTGATGGACAGACCACCGTAGAAGCCGTTGCCGGGGTTGGCACTCCACATGCCGCCGCTCTCACATACCGCCACCTTGTCCCAGACCGTGGCATCGGCCGCCTGCGCGGCGCCTGCACCGAGCAACGGGAGTGCGATCCCCGCTCCGGTCGCCGCGACCACCACGATGGCGGTCGGGGCCTGGCGCGGTCGGCGGTGTCTGCCGTTCCCGGACTTCAGCATGCGGTCACCCTTCTCCAAAAAACATCGACTACGGTCCTGCGTCATCTTCGAGAAGCCTGCGATGACCGCAGAACGTAGCGGTGTTGACCATCGCATCACAAGTCGGTGTAGCGGGCATCACGTTGAGGTCACGGTCGATTTCAGCCCTTACCTCTTGTACGGGACATTTTTGACGTCCCGTCAGGGATTAACGGTGTGAAAGGCTGGACTCAGGACGTCGATTCGAGGATTCCGGTTTCGGGGGTGAAACCCACCGGCAGCGTCCGCAGCCCGCGCATGATGAGGCCGCCGCGCCACCGCAGATCGTCCGGCTCGGCCGCCAGCCGCAGGTCCGGGAGCCGGGTCAGCAGCGTCGCGAGCGCGGACTGCGCCTCCAGGCGGGCCAGCGGGGCGCCCAGGCAGTAGTGGATGCCGTGCCCGTAGCCGACGTGCTGGTTGTCGCGGCGCGCCAGGTCCAACGTGTCGGGTCCGTCGAACCGGTCGGGGTCGCGGTCGGCCGCCGCCAGCACCACCAGCACCGGCTCGCCCTCCCCGATCCGCTGCCCGCCGATCGTCAGCGACTGCGTCGCGAACCGCCACGTCGCCAGCTCGACCGGCCCGTCGTACCGCAGCAGTTCCTCCACCGCGGTCTCCAGGAGGTCCGTCTCACCACGGGCGATGGACGCCTGGAGCTGGGCGCGTTGCTCGGGATGGCGCAGCAGCGTGTAGACGCCGTTGCCGATGAGGTTGACGGTGGTCTCGAAACCGGCGAAGAGCAGGATGAAGGCCATCGCGGCGGCCTCGTTCTCCGACAGGTGCTCACCGTGGTCGCTCGCCTTGATGAGCCCGGAGATCAGATCGTCGCCGGGGTCCGCGCGCTTGCGGTGGATCAGCTCCAGCAGATACGCCCGCATCTTCTTCACCGACCGGGCGACGCCGCCGCGCGGGCCGCCGCCGTGGCGGATCATCATGCCCGCCCAGTCCCGGAAGTCGTCCTGGTCCTCGGGCGGGACGCCCAGCAGATCGCAGATCGTGTAGATGGGGAGCGGGAACGCGAACTCGTGGATGAGGTCCGCCTCCGACTTCACCGCGCCCGCCTCGTCCACCTGCAGACCGCCGATGAGCCGGTCGGTCAGCTCCTGCACCCGCGGTGCGAACTCCGCGATCCGGCGCGGGGTGAACGCCTTGGAGACGAGCCGCCGCAGCCGGGTGTGGTCCGGCGGATCGATGTTCAGCAGGTGCGTCATCAGATCCGCGCCGCGCTCGCCGGGGATGCCCACCTTGTTCTTGGCGTTGGCGCCCTCGCTGTGATGACCCCGGTTCTTGCTGAGCCGCGCGTCCGCCAGCGCCTGCCGCGCGTCCGCGTACCGCGTCACCAGCCAGGCGTCGACGCCGCTGGGGAGCGTGGTCCTGTGCACCGGCGAGTGCTCGCGCAGCCAGGCGTACGCCGGGTACGGATCGGCGGCGAACTCCCAGGTGAAGAGGGTGGGGGCGGGAGGGGTGGCGGGGGTGGGCGCGGGGGTTGCGGCAGTCTCGTCAGGCACCCCCTGACGCTAGCGCGTCCCGGCAGAGCCGATCGGCGAGCCGGGTCGTCTGCGGCAGCCGGTACTCCGGCGCCAGCGCGAGGACGTGCCGGCACGCGGTGTCCAGGTCGATGCGGTGCCCTGTCGACACATAGACCGGTTTGACGCCCCGCTGGGTGCGCAGCACGCGGCCCACGGTCTCCCCGTCGTCGACGAGCGGTACGAACGCCCCGCGTTCCGGGCCCAGCGCGGCCGGGTCGTGGCGTCCGGTGAACGGTGTCTTCGCGACCCCGGCGGTCGGAATGCCGGTGATCACCCCGAGGTGGCAGGCGAGGCCGAACCGCCGGGGGTGCGCCAGCCCGTGACCGTCGCAGACCAGCAGATCCGGGACGGTGCTCAGCTTGCGCAGCGCCTCGACCAGGGCGGGCAGCTCGCGGAACGCGAACAGCCCCGGGACATAAGGGAACGAGGTCTCGGCGACGGCTGTCGCCTGCTCCACCGGCGCGAGCGTCCGCGCGTCCAGTACGACGACGGCCGCGGCCACCCGGTCGCCCGTGCCGTTCCCGTCGCCCGCGTACGCGACGTCCAGCCCGGCGACGAAGCGCGGCTCGCGCGGGCCTGGCCCGCGATGGTCCGCCCGCGCCCGCAGCCGGTCCTGGATCTCCAGCGCCTGCGCCTCACCGGCGGGCCACTCGTGCGGCACATCAATCTGCATGGCAGAACGCTACGTTGCGGCCCGGAGCCCGGTCGCCCCGGATTCCGCGCCGGACATCCCCTGCCTGCTCCGTCGGTCTATTCGGCTGCGCGCAGGGTGTCGCGGTAGCGGCGGGCGGCGGCCCGCAGCGCGGATTCCGGGTCGAGCCCGGCGGCGGTGGCCGCGGAGGCCAGTGCCAGCAGCAGGTCGCCGAGCGCCGTCTGGTCCGACGGCACCTCGACGCCGGCGGCGTCCGGCACCGGCAGCCCGGCCCTGCGCGCCCGGCCGCTGAGCTGCGCGGCCAGCGCGAGCGCCGGCTGCCCGACGGGCACCCCGTCCGTCACCGAGTCGCGCTGCTTCTCCACGGCCTTGAGCCGGACCCAGTTCGCCTGGACGGCCTCGGGAGTCTCGGCGACCTCGTCCCCGAAGATGTGCGGGTGCCGGTGGATCAGCTTGTCGACGATCGTGCCGGCGACGTCGTCGACCGAGAACGGCTCCTCCGCGTCCTCCTCGGCGATCCGGGAGTGGAAGACGACCTGCAGCAGTACGTCCCCGAGCTCCTCGCGCAGCGACTCCCGGTCGCCCTCCTCGATCGCCTCGACCAGTTCGTACATCTCCTCGATGCCGTACTTGGCGAGGTCCGTGTGGGTCTGCTCACGGGTCCACGGGCACTCCGCGCGGATCCGGTCCATGACCTGCACGAGATCGAGCAGCCGCGCGCCCGGCAGGTCGTACGAGCCGGGCAGCAGTTCCAGGTCCGGCATCGCGACCCGCCCCGACCCGCCGAGGCGGGCCAGTTCGTCGGTGACCGCGGGGTCGTTGTCAGCGGCCGGCAGATAGACGACGGTCCGCTCACCGGCGGTGGCGTCCACCAGTTCCCGCCCGGTCGGCGCCGCGTGCACGACGCGTACGCCCGCCTCCCGCAGATACGGAAGCTGCGGATGCCCGGGGTCGGCGCAGATGACCTGGTCGGCACCGCGCAGCAGTTCCCACGCGGGCCACGACAGCAGACCGGGTGCCACACGGTGGCTGGTGGTGAGCAGTACGAGGCGGCCTGGCGCGGGGGTCATCAAGTCATCCACCGCTCGAACCTACCCCGCCCCGCGCCCCTGCTCCGCCCCGTCCCGGGAGCGGACCCCCGGGGTCCGGCCCCGGGCGGCCGGGGTGGGCCGGCCGCCCGGTCGGGGTCAGGCGCCCTGGACGGGGGCGGTCGCCACGGGGACGAGCCACGGTTCGTGGGTGGCGCCCAGGCGGGCGTTCTGGACGTCCCAGGTGCCGTAGCGGGGGTTCACGTCGATCTTCATGTCCTTGCCGGTCTTGGCGAGCAGCTGGTTCAGGGCCGCGCTTCCGCCGTCGCTGCCGGGCTCGACGCCGAGACTGGAGATGATCTTGCCCGCCTCGACCTGCAGCCGGCAGAAGGCGTCGATGTCGGAGGGCGCGACGTTGTACTTCTCCAGCAGCGCGGGCGCCAGCGCGTCCGGCCCGCCGGACTGGGCCTCCAGTGCCGTCCGCATCTGCCCGACGTCGGAGCGGGTGACCGTGACCCCCGCGTCCTTGGCGACGCGGTCCAGCAGCCGGGTCACCACCATCGTGCCGAGCGTCTGGCTGGTCAGGTCGCTGCTGCCCTCGATGAGGGCCGCCGCCTGGGGCGACTTCTCCTGCGCGGTGCGGACCGCGTTGACCTTCGACTGGAGGTCCGAGACGGAGATCGTCTCGTTCTCCACCACTGCGGCGGCCCCCGCGTGCGGGGTGCCGCACGCGCTGATCACAGGGGTCATCGCCACGAGTGCGGCGGCGGCGAGCGAGACGGCGGTGCGTCGGCGGACCATGGTGCCTCCCGGCATGGGATCGAGCGGCGGTGCTTCGACCTTGCGAAGATCGAGGATATGGAGCGGACCGCTTCGATATCCAGCACTCCGCCGAACTGGGCCGTGTCCGGCCGAACCCGAACGGCTCAGCTGGTGGGCAGCTTCTCGTTCGGGCAGGTGTTCAGCTGCTTGCGCATCGCGTCCTTCTCGGCGGCGGTGACCCACACCCCGTACTTCTTCTTCACCGCGACCTGCCGCGCCACGTACGCGCACCGGTAGCCCTTGTTCGGCGGCAGCCACGTCGCGGTGTCGCCGTCGCCCTTGGAGCGGTTGGCGGACGCGTCGGCGGCGATGAGGTTCATCGGGTCGTTGGCGAACTGCACCCGCTTGTCGGTCGTCCACTGCCCGGCGCCCTTCTGCCAGGCGTCGGAGAGCGCGACCGCGTGGTCGATGTCGATCGTGCTCTTGCCCCGGGTGTAGGTGAGCTGCTGCCCGGTGTACGGGTCGTCCAGCTTCCCCGAGGTGACGACGCAGTCGCCGCCCTTCTCCGCGCGGAACGTTTCCGCGGTGAGGTCGCGCTTCAGTATGTCGTCGCGCGTCCCGCAGCCGTTGTGGTCGGTGTCGACCCAGGACTTGCCGAACTTCTCCCGCGTGTAACCGGTCTTCGGCGCCCGCCCCTTGACGGTCAGGGAGTCGACGGCGGCCAGCGCGCTGCCGCCGGGAGCCGACTTCCCCGGTCCGTTGCCGTTGCCGTTCCCGGCACCGCCCGCGGTGTCGGCCTTGCAGCCCGCCGCGCCGAGCAGTCCGGCGACCGCCAGCCCGCAGAGGAGTATGTGTGGTGCCCGTGCCCCGCGTTTGACCATGCTCGCACCTTATGGCGTTGACAGCCCGGCGTCCGGAGCGGCCCGGTCGGACCACCCATCTGCTCGCCTCATGCCCGAACTTGGCCCAGCCATGCCAGGGTGCGGCGCAACTCGACGCAGAACGGATGGTGCGGTCCGTGCACGCGGTCGGCGTCGTAGAGGAGCCGTGCGAGCACCTCCCGGGCGGTGGCGCGGTCGCCGACGGAGAGCAGGAGGTTGCCGATCCGGCGGCGGATCTCCAGCGGGACGACCGGGTCGGTGGCCGCGTACCGCTCGAAGTACGGCAGCAGGGTGCGGTATTCGCCGAGGGCGGCGCCGGCCTCGCCGAGCTGTTCGAGGCACTGCGCCGCCTCGTAGCGGAACTGCAGGACCTGCCGGTCGGCCGGACCGCTCTGGGTGGCGAACTCGTCCGCCAGCCGCCGCAGTTCGGGGAACGCGCGGCGGAACTGGCCGTCCTCCATGAGCGTGGCGGCGTACTGCTTGCGCAGCATGCGCACGATCGGTGAGTGCTCGCCGTGCTTCGCGGCGGCGGCGGGCAGCACGCCCCCGAGGATGTCGACGGCCTGCGTGATGCGGCCCGCGTCGAGCAGCCGTCTGACCTCGTCGACCGCGGCGGCGATGTCCGGCCCCGCCGGCGGCGTCGGCGTGGTGGAAGGCGGCGTCGACGGCATGGCCGGCACCTGGACACCTTCCTGGCCGGTACCGGGCCGGTCCGGCCAGGGGGCGTGCGGGCGCAGGAACGGGCGGGTGGGGTCCATCGGCCCGGGCGGGCGCTGCGCGTGCGCGGTCCCGGCGGACGGGAGCATTGACGCGAGTTCACCGTAGACGCGCTGGGCGTCGGCGGGCCGGTGCTGCGGGTCCTTGGCGAGCAGCCGCAGGACGAGGGACTCCAGCGGCGCGGGCACCTCGGGCCGCAGCTGGCGCAGCGCGACCGGGGCCTCGTAGAGATGGCGGTGCAGGACGCCGAGCGCGGTGGAGCCGTGGAACGGGACGTTGCCGCTGAGTAGTTCGTGCAGGACCACCCCGAGCGCGTACAGGTCGGTGCGCGGTCCGACGGCGCCGCCCATCGCCTGTTCCGGCGCCATGTACGCGGGGCTGCCGATCGGGGTGCCGGTGTGGGTGAGGCGGGTGGTGTCGGTGTCCATGACGGACGCGACGCCGAGGTCGAGCACGACGACGGTGCCGTCGGGGCGCACCATCACATTGCTCGGCTTCAGGTCGCGGTGCACGATCGGCACCGCGTGGACGGCGGAGAGCGCCGCGCACAACTGGGCGGCGACCGCCACCGCCCAGGGCCACGGGTAGGGGTCGTGCTCGGCGAGGTGGTCCGCCAGGTCCTGGCCCTCGACGTGCTGCATGACGAGGTACAGCTCGTCGCCGTCGGTGCCCGCGTCATGGACGGTGACCAGGCCGGGGTGGTCGACCTGGGCGGTGACCCGGCACTCGCGGTCGAACCGCTGGCGCAGCTCGGCGACGTTCTCGCCGCCAGCGACCTTGTCGGGGCGCAGCAGCTTCACCGCGACCCGGCGGTCCAGTCGGCGGTCGTACGCCGTCCAGACCTGGCCCATGCCGCCCTGGCCGAGAACGGTGGCCAGCTCGTACCGCCCCGCGACGAGCCGGCCGTTCACCGGCCTTCTTCCTTGCGGAGGTAGTCACTCAGCTCGTCCAGCTCGGCGCGGACCTGGTCGATGCGCGGCGCGGGCGTGCCGGCCGGTCCCGGGGTCGGCGTCGCGGCCGGGTCCGGGGCCACCGGAGCGGTGGGAGCCGGGGTGGAGGTGGGGGTGTCCCGGTACGGGTTGTAGTCGGCGCGCGGGGTCGGCAGCTGCGTCTGGTGCACCTGCTGGCGCGGCGGCTGCGGGGCGGCGTAGGGGAACTGCTGCTGCCCGTACGCCCTGGACGCGTTCTGCGCGTCCACCTCCCGGAAGTGCCGGATGTCGGAGACCAGGTAGTACACCGCCACCGCGATGGCCTGGATCACCAGGATGGAGACCACCGCGTTGTCCCGCGGGCTGTTCCTGTTGCCGCTCTCGCCGCTGTCGCCGCCGTTGCCGAGGAGCGCCACCAGTACGACGGTCAGGACGCAGCTGGCGCCGCAGAGCACCCAGTCCACGGCGTTGCGCCGGCGCAGCAGGGCGACGCGCAGCAGCGGTGTCCAGGCGAGCATTCCGCACGACAGCACCGCGAGCAGCACGAACAGGACTCGCAGCCCGGAACGTGTGCCGTCACTCGGCTGGGGCGGCACGATGCCTGGGCCGTTCATGGCTGCTCCTGAACAAAAGTCTCGGCTGGAAGAGCGAGCGTATCGGCAGGGGCGGACGAGCGGTCTGGCGATGCCACAACAATTCGGACCGGACCACACCCCGCACGAACACCGTGCACCCCCGCCACCGTCCGGCCGACGGTCCGGCCGCTGTCACCAAGAGCGACGCAGACTGCGATACGGGTGGTTGCGGTGACCGGAGAACGGCCGGCCGAACCACATACCCGCGCCACTCACGTATCTTTTCGTGGCGGGCGTGCACCGGCCGAGGGTGCCGCGCGTCTTCCCGTGCGAAAGGAACGCAGCATGGACATGGCTACCGCGGCCATCCCCGCCCAGCACGGGAACAGCTCCTCTCCCGGCAGCCGCTTGCAGCGGCTCTTCCGCCCCCGGCTCGACCCGTACTGGCTGGCCGGCGCGCTCTTCGTCGCGTACGCCACCCTGTCGGTGTGCCGGTTCCGGCGGATGGCGACGATGTCCTGGGACCTCGGGATCTTCGAGCAGGCAATCAAGTCCTATGCGCACTTCCAGGCGCCGGTCGCCGATCTCAAGGGCCCCGGGACCAATATCCTCGGCGATCACTTCAGCCCCATCACGGCCCTCGTCGCCCCCTTCTACCGGGTCTTTCCCACCCCGGTCACCCTCCTCGTGGTGCAGGCCGTCCTCTTCGCGCTCTCCGTCGTCCCGGTCACCCGGGTCGCTGCGCACTTCCTCGGCCGCGGCCGGGGGCTGGCCGTCGGTGTCGCCTACGGCCTGTCGTGGGGGGTGCAGCGGGCGATCGAGTTCGACTTCCACGAGATCGCCTTCGCCATGCCGATGCTCGCCTTCTCCCTGGAGGCCGTGCTGCGCAAGCGGTGGAAGACCGCCATGTGGTGGGCGCTGCCGCTGATCCTCGTCAAGGAGGACATGGGCGCGACCGTCGCCGCCATCGGTGTCGTCGTGCTGCTGCGGACCCGGCGCGAGGATCCGCGGACCGCGTCGTACGCGATCTGGCTCATCGGTTTCGGTATCGCCTTCGCCGCCATCGCCTTCGGCGTCCTCATCCCCGCCTTCAACAACAGCGGCGGCTACGACTACTGGAACAAGCTCGGCGGCAGCGGCGCGCCCGTCGCCGGCACCATTGCGCCGGACACCGCGCTGCGCACCCTGTTGTGGATCCTGCTGCCGACCAGCGGGCTGCTCGCGCTGCGCTCCCCGCTGCTGATCGCCGCGCTGCCCACCATCGGCTGGCGCTTCATCTCCCACGACGACCACTACTGGGGCCTGGACTGGCACTACAGCGCCGTGCTGATGCCCGTCGTCCTCCTCGCCCTCGTCGACGCCGTCAACGAGTCGCGCAACAGCCCGCGGGGCTGGCTGCGCTCCTACGCCTCGCAGGTGCCGGCCGCCGTGGCGGCCGCGGCCCTGGCGCTGAGCACCACTCTCCCGCTGGCGGATCTCACGCACACCGCCACGTACCAGCCCGGCGAACACGTCAAGGCCGTCGAGAAGCTGCTGCGGCAGATCCCGGACGGTGCGAGCGTCGAGGCCAACGTCGGGCCGATCAGCAGGCTCGTCAACCGCTGCACCGTCTACTGGGTCGGCGGGGCCAAGAACGTCGTCCCCGACTACATCGCGATCGACAACGGGGACGGCTGGGTCCCCGACCCGGTCGAGTACGCCCACCAGCTCCATCCGTCGGCGGCCTACACCCAGATCGCCAACAGCGAGGGCTACGTCATCCTGCGTCGCGCGTAGCCGGGGTGAGGGCGGGCTCCTGGGCGGGGGCCGGCTGCTCGCGGGTCAGCAGGATCCGCCGGGAGAGCAGGAACGTCACGGGGATCGCGGCGGCCGCCGCGATCAGCGGGGCGGGCTTCTCCCCCACCCCGCACCACTCCACCAGGACGTACATGCCGACCGAGGTGACGGTGAAGTTCGTCAGGTTGGTCAGCGGGAAGAACAGGAACTTCCGCCAGGTCGGCCGGGTCCGGTAGGTGAAGTACGTGTTGAGGAAGAACGAGCCGATCATGCTCAGCACGAACGCCACGACATACGCCGGGTAGTAGGGCATCCAGCGGTGCAGGAGCAGGTAGCAGCCGTAGAAGGTGCCGGTGTTCACCACACCCACCAGGCCGAAGCGCACCACCTGGAGGAGACGTACGGGCATCAGCGCCGGCCCTCCGACGCGGGCGCCGGGCGCTCCGCCAGCAGCGCCGCACCGCTGGCGGGGGCGCTGTCCGGGCCGCCGAAGGTGGCGGGCGGCACGTTGGTCTCCTTCACGAGGAAGTGCGGCCGCCGCTTGGACTCGTAGTAGATACGGCCGATGTACTCGCCCATCAGCCCCAGCATCATCATCTGCAGCCCGCCGAGCCCGACGATGGCGACGATCAGTGTCACATAGCCGGGCGCGGTCACCCCGCCGACCACCGCGGCGACCGTGACCCAGGCGGCGTACAGCCCGGCGAGGCCCGCCAGCGCGAGGCCGAGGTGGATCCCCATCCGCAGCGGGCGGTTGTTGAAGGAGATCAGCCCGTCGATCCCGTAGTTGAGCAGCGCCCCGAACCGCCACTTGGTCTCCCCCGCGGCGCGGGCGGCGTTGCGGTAGTCGAAGGTGACGGTGTCGAAGCCGATCCAGGAGAACAGCCCCTTGGAGAAGCGGTTGTACTCCGGCATCGACAGCAGCGCGTCGACCGCGCGGCGGGAGAGCAGCCGGAAGTCACCGACCCCGTCGGTCAGTTCGACGTCGACCCACTTGTTGACCATCCGGTAGTACAGCCGGCTCACGGTGCTGCGGACGAACTTGTCGCCCTCCCTGGTGCGGCGGGCTATCACCTGGTCGTGGCCGCGGCTGAACAGCTCCAGCATCCGCACGATCAGCTCCGGCGGGTGCTGCAGATCGGCGTCCATCAGCACGACGGCGTCGCCGGTGGCCTCGCGGAGCCCCGCGAGCATGCCGGCCTCCTTGCCGAAGTTCCGGCTGAACGAGACGTACCGGGTGCTGCCCACATGCTGCTCGGCCAGGCCACGCAGGCGTTCCAGCGTCGCGTCCGAGCTGCCGTCGTCCACATAGCAGAGCTCGTACTCGACGGGGAGGAGGTCCAGGGTCTCCCGGATCTTCGCGTCGAAAAGCTCTACACCGGATTCCTCGTTGTAACAGGGAACGACAACGGACAGGCGCATGGATTCACTTTCCGTGGGATACACGGAAATGCTGCCCGCGGTACACGACCCCCGCGCGGCCGCCGCGCAAGGGCCACATGACGGCGATCTGAACGCCACGTGACTCACGGCGCGGCGGCGCCGGTTGTGTATCGGTTACCCCTCGGAAACCCGTCGGTCGGGTCTCAGTTGTCGAGAATCGTGGTCAGGAACTCCGACGTCCAGAGCAGGAGTTCCCGTCCGATGACCGGTGTGCCGCCGATCTTGGCGGTGGTCGGGCGCGGTACGAGGACCTGACGGGCCGCGTTCTTCAGGACCGTGCGCGGGTAGAGCCGGTTGAGCCGCAGTTCCTGCGACTCGCGCAGCTCGACCGGGCCGAACCGGACGTTGCTGCCCGCCAGGGTGATGTCGCTGACCCCGACCTTGCGGGCGAGCAGCCGCAGCCCGGCCACCAGCAGCAGGTTCTCCACCGGCTCCGGCAGCTTGCCGTACCGGTCGGTCAGCTCCTCGCGGACCGCGGTGATGTCCTCGTGGCTGTTGGCGGCGGCGATGGCGCGGTACGCCTGCAGGCGCAGCCGCTCCCCCGGTGCGTAGTCGTGCGGGACATGCGCGTCCACCGGCAGTTCGATCTTGACGTCGAGCAGTGTCTCGTCGGGCTCGCCGCCGTCCTCCAGGGCCGAGCGGTAGTCCGCGACCGCCTCGCCGACCATCCGGATGTAGAGGTCGAAGCCGACGCCCGCGATGTGCCCGGACTGCTCGCCGCCGAGCAGGTTGCCCGCCCCGCGGATCTCCAGGTCCTTCATCGCCACGTACATGCCCGCGCCCATCTCGGTGTGCTGCGCGATGGTCGCCAGCCGCTCGTGCGCGGTCTCGGTGAGCGGCTTCTCCGGCGGGTACAGGAAGTAGGCGTAGCCGCGCTCGCGTGACCGGCCGACGCGGCCGCGCAGCTGGTGCAGCTGCGAGAGACCGAAGTTGTCGCCGCGCTCCACGATGAGGGTGTTCGCGTTGGAGATGTCGATGCCGGACTCCACGATCGTCGTGGAGACCAGCACGTCGAAGCGTTTCTCCCAGAAGTCGACGACGACCTGCTCCAGCGCGCTCTCGCCCATCTGCCCGTGCGCGGTGGCGATCCGCGCCTCCGGCACGATCTCGCGCAGCCGCGCCGCCGCCCGGTCGATCGACTCGACCCGGTTGTGGATGTAGAAGACCTGGCCCTCGCGCAGCAGTTCACGCCGGACCGCGGCGCCGATCTGCTTCTCCTCGTACGGTCCGACGAAGGTCAGCACCGGGTGCCGCTCCTCCGGCGGGGTGGTGATCGTCGACATCTCGCGGATGCCGGTGACCGCCATCTCCAGCGTGCGGGGAATGGGGGTGGCGGACATCGTCAGCACGTCCACGTTGGCCCGCAGCTTCTTCAGCTGCTCCTTGTGCTCGACGCCGAACCGCTGCTCCTCGTCGACGATGACCAGGCCCAGGTCCTTGAACTTCGTCTCGGACGAGAACAGCCGGTGGGTGCCGATGACGACGTCGACCGTGCCGTCGCGCAGCCCCTCCAGGACGGCCTTGGCCTCGCTGTCGGACTGGAAGCGCGACAGCGCCTTCACCGTCACGGGGAACTGGGCGTAGCGCTCGGAGAAGGTCGTGAAGTGCTGCTGCACCAGCAGCGTGGTCGGGACCAGCACCGCGACCTGCTTGCTGTCCTGGACCGCCTTGAAGGCGGCGCGGACCGCGATCTCGGTCTTGCCGTAGCCGACGTCGCCGCAGATCAGCCGGTCCATCGGGACCGACTTCTCCATGTCCTCCTTGACCTCGGCGATGGTGGTCAGCTGGTCGGGCGTCTCCACGTACGGGAAGGCGTCCTCCAGCTCGCGCTGCCACGGGGTGTCGGGCCCGAAGGTGTAGCCGGGGGCCGCCATCCGCGCCGAGTAGAGCTTGATGAGGTCGGCGGCGATCTCCTTGACCGCCTTCTTGGCGCGCGCCTTGGTCTTCGTCCAGTCGGCGCCGCCGAGCCGGTGCAGCGTCGGGGCCTCGCCGCCGACGTACTTGGTGATCTGCTCCAGCTGGTCGGTCGGCACGAAGAGCCGGTCGCCGGGCTGTCCCTTCTTCGCCGGCGCGTACTCGACGAGCAGGTACTCGCGGGTGGCGCCCTGGACGGTGCGCTGCACCATCTCGACGTAGCGGCCCACGCCGTGCTGCTCGTGCACGATGTAGTCGCCGGGCTGCAGGGTCAGCGGGTCGATGGTCTTGCGGCGCCGCGACGGCATCCGCCCCATGTCCTTGGTGGAGGACTTCTGCCCGGTGAGGTCGGACTCCGTCAGCACGGCCAGCTTGAGCCCCGCGTCGATGAAGCCGTGCTCGATCGAACCGGTCGAGACATGGACGACGGACGGCTCCAGATCGGCCAGGTCCATGTCCAGACGGGCCGCGATGCCCTCGCCGCCCAGCACCTCCACGATGCGGGCGGCCGGGCCGTGGCCCTCGGTGACATAGACCGTGCGCCAGCCGTCGGCCAGCCAGCCCTTGGTGTCGGCGAGCGCGCGGGCGGTGTCCCCCCGGTACAGCTCGGGCGCGCGCATGCCCAGCTGCAGGGTGTCCTCGTCCAGCTCGGCATCCGCGGCGAACTGGCTGATCGACCACCAGGGCGTGCCCAGCTGCCGGGCGTGGTCACGCACATCGGCGATCGACCACAGCGAGGCCGCGCCCAGGTCCACCGGCGCCACCCCGCCACCGGCGGAGGCCGCCCAGGACGCCTCAAGGAACTCCTGCGACGTGGCGACCAGGTCGGAGGCGCGTGTCCTGACCCGCTCCGGGTCGCAAACGACCGTCATGCTCCCGGACGGCAGCACGTCCAGCAGCAGCTCCATATCGTCCACCAGGACCGGAGCCAGCGATTCCATGCCCTCGACGGCGATTCCCTCGGCGATCTTGTCGAGCAGTTCGTTCAGCTCGGGGTGCCGGATCGCCAGCTCGGCCGCGCGCGCCCGCACCTCGTCGGTGAGCAGCAGCTCCCGGCACGGCGGTGCCCACAGGCCGTGCTCGGCGATCTCCAGCGAGCGCTGGTCGGCGACCTTGAAGTACCGGATCTCCTCGACGTCGTCGCCCCAGAACTCCACCCGCAGCGGGTGTTCCTCGGTCGGCGGGAAGACATCGAGGATCCCGCCGCGCACCGCGAACTCGCCACGCTTCTCGACCAGCTCCACCCGGGCGTACGCGGCGGCCGCCAGGCCGTCCACGACCTCGCCGAGATCCGCGCTCTGCCCGCTGCGCAGGGACACCGGCTCCAGCTCGCCCAGCCCCTTGACCTGCGGCTGCAACACGGAACGGATCGGCGCGACGACGATCTTCACGGGCCCGGCCGTCGGGTCGTCCGCCCGCGGGTGTGCGAGCCTGCGCAGCACGGCGAGCCGGCGGCCGACCGTGTCGGAGCGCGGCGACAGCCGCTCGTGCGGCAGCGTCTCCCACGCCGGGTACTCCACGACGGAGTCCGGCGGCAGCAGCGAGCGCAGCGCCGCGACCAGGTCCTCGCTCTCCCGGCCGGTGGCCGTCACGGCCAGGACCGTACGGCCGGTGCGGGCGGCGAGGGCCGCCAGCACGAGCGGCCGGGCGGCGGCCGGCCCCACCAGGTCGACGTACGGGCGATTGCCGTCGGTACCGGCCTTGACCGCTTCGGCGAGGGCCGGATCGTTCACGACGACGTCGAGCAGACCGTTCAGACTCATGAAGGGGTTTCCGTCCCAGGGCTGGACAACGCGAACGCCCGACACGTCAAACGGGCCGGGGTTCTTCCAGCGTACGACGCCCCACCGACAGTCGCTGCCGCTCGATCACATGTGACGCACCGAGCGGCGACAAACGGCGGCCCCGGAACGCGGGGGGTTGCGTTCCGGGGCCGCCTGGTAGGCAGTGGGGAGACTGCCTAGTCGGAGGCGATGGCGTTGAGCACGTTCATCCGGCCCGCCCGGAAGGCGGGGACCAGCGCGGCCACCAGGCCGACGAGGGCCGATCCGAAGAAGACGATGATGATCGTCCCCCACGGGATCTCCAGGACTCCGAAGCCCACGGTGGCCATCAGCCGCTGCGCCGAGATGCCCCAGCCCATGCCCAGGCCGAGGCCGACCAGGGCGCCGAAGAGGGCGATGACCACGGACTCCAGCCGGACCATCCGCCGCAGCTGGCGTCGCGACATTCCGATCGCCCGCATCAGGCCGATCTCACGGGTCCGCTCGACGACCGACAGGGCCAGCGTGTTCACGACGCCGAGGATGGCGACGACGATCGCGAGGCCGAGCAGCCCGTAGATCATGTAGAGCAGCTGGTTGACCTGGCTCTTGATGAGGTCCTTGTAGTCGGTCTGGTCCCGGACGGTGAGCTGCGGGTAGTCCTTGACCGCTTCCTTGAGGGACGCGGCCGCCTCCTTCGCCTGGCCGTCGACGGCCTTGGCGAACATGATCTGGTTGGGCGGGAACTTGTCGGCCGGCAGGAACCGCTTCGCCGTGGCGATGTTCGTGTACATCGCGCCCTTGTCGAACGTGGTGTCGTCCGACGTGATCGCGGCGACCTTCAGCTTCGCGGTCTCGCCGCCGACGAAGGCGACGGTCAGCTCGCTGCCGATCTTGATGCCGTGATCCGTGGCGAAGCCTTCGTTGACCGACATCGAGTTGTCGCCGTAGGCGTCGGACAGCTTGCCCTGGACTGCCTCGACGCGCAGGTCCCGCGCGTAGGTGGGGCTGGCGGCCGTCAGCTGCTTGGTGGAGACCTTGCCGTCCGGGGTGGTCAGCTTGGCGTTGGTGCCCGTGTAGTCGGTGACGTGCTCCAGGTGACCGGCCGAGTGGATGGCCTTGGCCAGCGAGGGGCTCAGCGGCTGCTGGTTGTCGGTCTGCAGGATGAAGTCCGCGCCGACCGACTTGTCGAGCTGGTCGGTGGCCGAGGCCACCATCGAGGTGCCGACCACGGACAGTCCGGCGACCAGCGCGAGGCCGATCATCAGCGCCGAGGCGGTGGCGCCGGTACGCCGCGGGTTGCGCAGCGCGTTGCGCTCCGCGAGGCGGCCGACCGGTCCGAAGAACCGCAGCGAGACGGTGCTGAGGGCGCGGACGAGCACTCCGGCCAGCAGCGGGCCGACGATCACGAAGCCGATCAGCGTGAGGAGCACGCCGAAGCCGAGGAACGAGGAGCCCTGGGACGCCTTGTCCGCCTTGCCCGCCGCGACCAGGGCGGCGCCGCCGGCCAGGGCCACCAGCACACCGATGGTGGCGCGGACCTTGCCGGCCTTGCCGTCCGCCGGAGTTCCGGCGTCCCGCATGGCGGCCATCGGCGAGATCTTGCCTGCCCGCCGGGCGGGCAGCATGGCGGCCACCACCGTGACGATGACACCGATCGCGAGGCCGATCACCGGGGTGGTGGCCTTGATGGTCAGCTCGGAGGTGTCCAGGTGCATGCCGAGCTTGCCCATGAGCTTCATCAGCAGGATGGCGAGTCCGATGCCGCCGCCGATGCCGAGCACCGAGCCGAGGACGCCGAGCATCAGCGCCTCGAAGAGCACGGACCGGTTGATCTGCTTGCGGCTGGAGCCGATGGCCCGCATCAGGCCGATCTCGCGGGTCCGCTGGGCGACCAGCATCGAGAAGGTGTTGATGATGAGGAAGATGCCGACGAACACCGAGATGAAGGCGAAGCCGAGCATGACGTACTTCATCGGGTTCAGGAACGAACCGATGTCGTCCTTGGCCTCGGCGTTGGCCTCGGCGGCCGTCTGGATCTTGTAGTCGGTGCCGACCGCGGCCGTGACGTCCTTCTTCAGCTGCGCGTCGCTGACGCCGCTCTTGGCGGTCAGGCCGAAGTTCGTGTACGCGTCCGTGGTGCCGAGCAGCTTGCTCTGCGCGGTCGGGGTGTCGAGGTAGATGAGCGCGGCACCGGGGTTGGTGGTCTTGAAGGTCGCGATGCCGACGATCCGGGTGCTGAAGTCACCGGGGGTGGCGATGACCCGGAGCGAGTCGCCGATCTTCAGGTCCTTCTTGGCGGCGGTGTCGGCGTCGATCAGCGATTCGGTCGGACCGCGCGGCGCGTGGCCGGAGGTGAGCTCCACCGACTTCTTGCTGTCGCGCTCGTCCCAGTTGATGGCGATGGTGGGCGCACCGGTCTTGGAGCCGACGTTCTCGTTCTTGCTGTTGACGACGGTGATCTTGTCGCTGACCACCTGCGTCTCGACCTGCTGCACCCCGGCGGTCTGCTGCAGCTTCGCCAGCAGCGAGGCCGGAACGGTCTCCGGCTTGCCGGTCTCCTGGGCGTCGTCGACCTTCTTGGCGCTGACCGAGACGTCCGACGCCGTGGAGGCGAAGAGCTTGTCGAAGGTCGCGGTCATGGTGTCGGTGAAGACGAGGGTGCCGCAGACGAACGCCACCGAAAGGAGCACGGCGACGGCGCTGAGCACCATCCGGCCCTTGTGCGCGACAAAGTTGCGCATCGATGTCTTGAAGACGGTCACGACACCCTCCCACGGGCGTCGAAGGACTTCATGCGCTCGAGAACGGAGTCGGCCGTCGGGTTCGCCATGTCGTCGACGATGCGGCCGTCGGCCAGGTAGATGACGCGGTCCGCGTAGGAGGCGGCGACCGGGTCGTGGGTCACGATGACGATGGTCTGGCCGAGCTCGTCGACCGAGCGGCGCAGGAAGCCCAACACCTCGGCGCCGGCGCGCGAGTCCAGGTTTCCGGTCGGCTCGTCACCGAAGATGATCTCGGGGCGGGCGGCGAGGGCGCGGGCGACCGCGACACGCTGCTGCTGGCCACCGGAGAGCTGGTTCGGGCGGTGCTTGAGACGCCCGGCCAGGCCGACGGTCTCGATGACGCGGTCCAGCCACTCGCGGTCGGGCTTGCGGCCCGCGATGTCCATCGGCAGCGTGATGTTCTCCAGCGCGTTGAGCGTCGGGAGCAGGTTGAACGCCTGGAAGATGAAGCCGATCTGGTCCCGGCGGAGCTGGGTGAGCTTCTTGTCCTTCAGCTTGGTGATCTCCGTGTCACCGACCCAGATCTGTCCGCTGGTGACCGAGTCCAGGCCCGCCAGGCAGTGCATCAGGGTCGACTTGCCGGAACCGGACGGGCCCATGATGGCGGTGAAACCGCTACGGGCGATGTCCACGTCCACCGCGTCCAGCGCGACCACGCGCGTGTCCTCGGTGGTGCCGTACGACTTGGTGACCTGACGTGCACGGGCGGCAACAGCCGAACGCTCTCCGCTGCCCCCGGACTTGGGAATCGTTACAGCCGTTGTCACTGCTATCTCCTGAAATCTCGTGTGTTTCGTCGGGCTCCTGCGGAACCTGGTGGACCCTGTCGCGCGTTATCAGAGTGCTGGTAAGCCTGGGGTCGCGGCGATGGGGCAGGTCTCCGTCTTGCTGGTGGGGTTAGCCCCACCACGTCCCACTGATGACCCTAAGGAGCACCAGGCCTCCCGAACGTCCTCCGCCAGTACGAACATCGAGTAGGCGGAAGTGAGTACTTTCCCCTAAGGGTCGCCGACATCCAACCGTCCGCGACCTCGGGGTCGATGATCTGCCCTCACGCCACGTGAGGTGCAAGAACCTTGTTCCACCTGCGACGATGCCGCCGATACCGGCTGTCGCGACCCCGGTCCCGCATGGAATGGTGCGGTGTACACACACTGCTGTGCACGCCAGGGGAGGGAGCCGCCGTGAGCGGTCCTGTGGAACGTACGGCCCGGTCATCGGCCGCGGCGGAGCCCGCGCGCCCACCCCGGCGCGGCCGGATCGTGGCCGCGCTGATGCTCGCCATGGCGCTCGCCGCGATGGACTCCACGATCATCTCGACGGCCGTCCCGCAGATCGTCGGCGACCTCGGCGGCCTCTCGGTGTTCTCCTGGCTCTTCTCCGGCTATCTGCTGGCCGTGACGGTGACGCTGCCGGTGTACGGCAAGCTCGCCGACACCTTCGGCCGCAAACCGGTGCTGCTGGCCGGCATCGCGCTCTTCCTGCTCGGCTCGCTGCTGTGCGCGGGCGCCTGGAACATGGCGAGCCTGATCGCCTTCCGGATCGTCCAGGGGCTGGGCGGCGGCGCGATCCAGGGCACTGTGCAGACCGTGGCCGCCGATCTGTACGGGCTGAAGGAACGCGGCCGCATACAGGCGGCGCTCTCCACCGTGTGGGCGGTCTCCGCCATCGCGGGACCGCTGGCCGGCGGCTTCCTCGCCGGATACGGCGACTGGCGCTGGATCTTCCTGATCAACCTGCCGGTCGGCGCGGCCGCCCTCGTCCTCATCCTCCGCCACCTGCACGAGCACATCACCCGCACCCGCCACCGCATCGACTGGCCCGGCGCGGTCGCGCTCTTCCTCGCCGGCGGGCTGCTGCTCCTCGCCCTCGTCCAGGGCGGCATCGCGTGGTCCTGGCTGTCCTGGCAGTCCCTCACCCTGTTCGCCGCCAGCGCCGTCTGCACCGCCGGCACGGTGGTGATCGAACGGCGCGCCGCCGAGCCGATCATCCCGGGCTGGGTGTGGCGGCGGCGGGTCATCGTCTCCGTGAACCTGGCGCTCGGCGCGCTCGGGCTGCTCATGATCGCGCCGACGGTCTTCCTGCCGACCTACGCCCAGACGGTCCTGGGGCTCGGGCCGGTCGCCGCCGGGTTCGTGCTGTCCGTCATGACGCTGAGCTGGCCGCTGTCGGCGGCCCTGAGCAGCCGCGTCTATCTGCGGATCGGCTTCCGCAACAGCGCCGTCATCGGCATGAGCTGCGCCACCGCGATCCTCGCCGCGTTCCCGCTGCTGCCCTACGGCGGGCCGGCCTGGCAGCCCGCGTTGCTGATGCTGCTGCTCGGCGGCGCGCTGGGGCTCTTCCAACTGCCGCTGATCGTCGGTGTGCAGTCCACTGTCGGGTGGGCGGAGCGGGCGACGACGACCTCGTCGGTGCTCTTCTGCCGCCAGGTCGGGCAGAGCGTGGGCGCGGCGGTCTTCGGCGCCGTCGCCAACCACACGCTGGTGGCCCGGCTGGGCGCGGCGCCGGCTTCGCTGACGCCGCCGGGCGGGGCGGCCGAGCCGGTGCGCCGGGCGGTGGCGGCCGCGGTCGACCACGTCTACGTGGGCGCCGCGGCGGCGGCCGGGGCGGCCGTGCTGGTGCTGCTGTTCGTCGCCCCGCGCCGCTTCCCCGTCCTGACGGACGGGGACTGACGGACGGGGACCGACGGACGGGGACCGACGGCCGCCCGTTCCGCTACTCCGGGGCCGGGCCAGGTTCCGGGACCGAGGGATCGTCGTCGGGCAGCGGGCGGCCGGTGAGGGCCGCGAGGCTGCTGCGGACGTGGGCGAGGTGGGCGCGGATCTCCTCGCGGCGCTCCTCGTGCTCGCGCAGTTCCCGCTCGCTCTCGCGCCGGATGCGCTCCTCCCGCATGCGGGCCTCCGCGAGCAGGGCGGCCGCCCGGGCTTCGGCGTCCTCCTGCCCGTGCCGCGCGAACTCCTCGGCCTCGGCGCGCGCCGTCCTGGCGTCCTCGAAGCGGCGCTCCGCGTAGCCGGTCAGCTCGCCGATCCGGCTGTCGACGCCGGCCTCGCGCTCGGCCATCTCGTGCTCGAAGGCGTCCAGCCGCTCGCGCTGTTCCTTGTCGAGATCGGTGAGGGTGCGCGTGGTGTCCTGCCGGGTGGCCTCCAGGGCCTGCTCGGCCTCGCCGCGTACCAGGCCGGCCTCGGTCTGCGCTTCCGTGAGGATCTCGCCGGCGCGGCCGCGTGCCACGTCGAGCACCCGTCCTGCCTGGTCCTCCGCGACCGCGCGCCGCTCGGCGGCGGCGGCCCTGGCCTCGTCCTGGAGGGCGCGGCGGGCGGTCTCCGCGGCGTCGTGGGCGTACTGGATCTCGTTCTCGGCGCGCTCCCTGACCGCCGCGGCCTCTTCCTGCACGAGGCGCAGCAGTTCCTGCGCGCTCGCGCTCAGCGTCTCGTAACTCGCCGGGCCGAGCGCGTCGACGGATTCCCGCAGCGCCTTGGCCTCGGTGTCCATCTCGTTCGCGAGAACAGTGAGCCGGGCGGCCCGCTCCCAGGCCGCGTCGCGGTCCTCGGACAGTTCCTCGAGGAAGCGTTCGACCTGTTCCACCCGGTAGCCGCGCCCGCGAACGGTGTCGAAGCCGTGAGGTGTTGCCGTGCTGCTCATGCGCTGCCCCTCGCCGTCCTTCCGAACCGTACTCTGTAATCCATTTTTGCCGATATGTCTGAATTGTGTATACCGCGACACTCCGACCTACCCCTACCCAACCCATCGCCCGTACATAGCGCGGCGGCCCGGGTCCGGATAATCCGGACCGGGGCCGCCCGGGGATCAGGACACAGCGGGGAGCGTCAGAGCAGGCCGTCCCACATCTGCTCGATCAGTACGGCCCACCAGTTGTCCGGCGAGGCGATCGCGGCCGGGTCCTGCGCCGCGAGCTGCGCCTGGAAGTCGACCGTCCAGCGGCCGGCCTGGTCGGGCGTGAGCCCGATCCGCAGCCGCCACATCCGCCCGAGCAGGGCGAGGCAGCGGGCGAACTCCGGCAGGCTGGAGTTCACGAACTGCGGCGGCACCGGCTGCCCGCCCGGGCCCGCTTCGAGCGGCACCGCGACGATGTGCGCGGTGCCGTACTGCACACACAGCTGGCGCCCGAAGTCATTGCCCATGACCAGGTACGAGCCCGCGTCCGAGGCCGGCTGCACCCCGCGCTCCTGCGCCAGTTCGGCGAGCGTCGGCACCGGGCGGCCCGGCTGGGCCTGCGCCCAGAAGAACGGCCCGAAGTCCACCGGCAGCCCGGCCCACATCAGGGTCTGCGCGACGATGTCCGGCACCCCCTGGCGGGAGACCGCACGCTGGTCGAACCGGAACAGGCCCTGCGGCCCGAACGCCTGCGCCAGCTCGTGGCCGATCCCCTCGAGCGGGATCGGCGGTACCCGCTGGACCTGGTTCGGGTCCGGCATCGGCACCCGCTGCGGCTGCGGCCGCGCCGGCGCCGACGCGACCTGGTGCAACTCGCCCTGGTGCGTCAGCAGATGCTGGACACCCTGCTGGCGCGAGGCGTGCTCGCGGCCGTACGGGGCCGTGTGGCTGATCCGCACCTGGGGCCAGGTCTCGCGGATCATCCGGGCGCAGTAGCCGCCCGGCAGATCGCACGCCTCCAGCTCCGTGTGCAGCTCCAGCACCTGCTGCGGCGGCACGTTGAGCGCGCGCAGCTCGTGCAGGATCTGCCACTCCGGGTGCGGAGTGCCCGGCGCCGAGCGGCGGATCAGCTGCTGCTGCGAACCGTCGTGCGCGCGGTAGCTCAGGACGGCCATGTAGCCGGGGCCGACCGTCGGCACACCGGCCGGCGGCTGCGGGTATCCGTAACCGCCGGGGGGCGGCGGGGCCGCGGCTCCGGGCGGCGGCGGTGGCGGCATGCCGGGACCGCCTGGACCACCAGGGCCACCGGGGTTCGGGCCGGCCAGCATCGTCGCTGCGTACGGGGCACCGGCACCGGGCCCGCCGGGGCCCGGCGGGGTCGGCGGAGCGCCGCGGCCACCGCCGGGGACACCGGGCGGGGGCGGCGGACCACCCGGGCCCGAACCACCGATCACACCGGGAGGAGGCGGCGGACCACCAGGACCACCGGGAGCACCCGGACCACCGACACCGGGACCCGCGAGCATCGTCGCCGCGTAGTTCACACCGCCGGACGACGGCGGGCTGCCCGGGGTGCCGGGGGCACCGGGAGCGGCCGGACCGGGGTCGTTCCGACCGCGCGCCGGCACCAGCTGCGTCGGCAGGTATCCCCCGCCGGCCGGAGCGCCGGGAGCACCCGGGGCTCCGGGCGCGTGGGGCCCGCTGGGCGGCGGCGGGGCGTCCGGGCTGCGCCGTCCGGGACCCGCGGACGGCACGCTGCCGCGCACCGCCTTCGCGGTCTCCGCGTCGGCGATGTCCGCTGCTGCGCTCCCCGAAGTGCCGGGGCCACCGGGTCCGCCCGGGGTCGCGAGACCCGCGGGCGGCGGCAGCGCCACGCCGGGACCTGACGGCGGCGGCAGGCCGGGACGGGCGTAACCGGGGCCCGGCGGCCGGCCGGGACCGCCGGCGCCGGGCGTCGCGGGCGCGATCGGGAAGCCGGCGCCCTCCGGCGGGGCGATGATCGTCGCGGGCAGCGAGCTGCCCTGCGGCATCAGTTCGGTCTTGGCCTCGGCGCCGGCCATCGGCGGCGGGGTGTGCGCCTCGTCGGAGTCGGAGATCGGCGGGGCGAAGACCGTGGCGGGGATGGGGACGGAGACGGAGTCGTCCGGGGCACTGGTGGTGCGGCCGGACCAGGCCCCGGAGTCGATCTCGACGGACGCCTGGGACGGCACCGGCGCGGGGGCCGGCACGACCGGTGCGTCGGGGGCCGCGGCCGGAGCCGCGCCGGGGCGGCGGTCCGGGATGCCCATCTTGTCCGCCGCGTCCTGCAGCCACTGCGGTGGACTGATCAGGAAGGACGTCGCCTCCAGATCGAGCCGTTGGGGCGGCGTCGGCGGGGTGTCGTTCGGCACCGCGCCGTACTCCTCCTCGTAGCGGCGGATGACCTCGCCGACCGGCAGACCCGGCCACAGCGTGGCCTCTCCGCTGTCCCGCGCGATGACCAGCCGCACCTGTCCGTCATCGCTCGACGGACCGTCCTCGCGGGGCTCGGACCAGGCGACGAAGCCCAGGTCGAACTCCCGCACCCGCACCTCGCGGGCCTGGTACGCCGGGACGTCACCGTTGATCCACCGCTCGGCGCGCTCCTGCGCCTGCGCGAAAGTGACCATTCCCTGCTTCACCCCTCCACCGGGACGGCACTGGCGAAGCCACCGTCCACCATCAGGTTCGCCACTGTCTCCAACTCCGGCGGATTTCCCGCCAGCCGCAGCAGGAACGCGTCGAGCGAGTCACCGCACGGCAGCAGCAGCTCCGCGACCCGCTCCTGCGGGGACGACCAGTGGTCGCCGTCCCGCGCGTCGTCGTAGGCGCAGAACCAGACCGAGCCGGTGCTGTCGCCCTTGACCTTCACCGCGAGCACTCCGCCCTGGACGTAGCCGATGGCCAGGTAGTCCTTGGTGAAGTGGTCGCGCAGACATTTGTTGACGTACACGAGGTCGTTGACGGCGGCCTCGTCACGCACCGTGAAGAACGGCTGGTCCAGCAGCAGTCCCAGGTCCGGGTCGAGCGCGACCCCGGCCGGGGCGCAGCCGCCGGCCGCCTTCAGGAAGGTGCGGTAGGCGCCGGGGAGCCGGTAGCCCAGCTCCTCCTCGACGTCCAGGACCTGCTGCTCGGTGACCGCCACACCGCTCTGGTGGGGCGTCGCCTTGGGCAGCCCGAAGTGCACGGGGCGGGTCTCCTGGAGCGGGCGGGTGCCGCGCTTGGAGTGGTCGGCGGTCGAGACGGCGAGGCCGCCGTGGTGCCGCAGCAGGGCCTTGACCTCGACGGGGATCAGCTCCAGCCGCCGGGTGCCCGCGACGTGGTGCCAGGTCCAGCCGTGCGGGGTCGCGACGGGCGGCAGGCTGCCCCACAACTCGTGTCCCGCGGCGTGCATCGCGGCGTTGGCCGACACGCAATCGGTCAGCCGGAGCTCGTCCACGCCGAAGCCCTCGGGCGGTTCCGCGATCTCCGCCGCCGCTCTCGCGAACGCCGAGAAATCCGGGTAGCCGTCGTCGTCGACCCAGACACCCTGGGGGTGCCGGGCGGCGCGCACCGGGTCCGGGAAGTGCACGACCTGACCGGCGTAGGCCGCGTTCGGTGGCACGGTCCGTCCCCCGGTCCGGGGGCTGGGAGGTGCCCCCAGCCCTGGCCGACCTGTCGTCATGGCGGTTGCCCCCTGCTGCGTCTGGCTGATGAACACAGCCTATGGGGTGTGGCAAGGTCGGCTTCCGCCCCCGTCCGGCTCAGCCGGCGGCCTCCGCGGCCTTCAGGTTCGTGTCCTGCTTGCGGGCGACGACGAGGGGCGGGTCGCCCGCCTGGCCGGTCCCCTTCACCGACAGATACGTGACGCTGGCGTCGCCGGTGCGCACGACGGTGACCAGTGCCGTGCCGCCCTCCTTGTCGCCGGTGTCCGCCATGACGTACGAGACGGCCTCGTCGCCCACGGTGACCGCGGGGCCCTTCCGGATCGCGAACGGGATCTTCTTGCCGGTGCCGTCGGTGGCCGTGAACGCGGTGCACTTGTCCAGCGCCTGCCGGATGTCGGCGACCATCTTCCCGGCCTCACCGGGGGCGTGGCTGGCGAGCAGCATCTGGGTCAGCTCGACGCCGGCCGGCAGATTGGCCGGGTCGATCTTGCCGACCGAGGCGCCGACGAACGCCTTGCGCGCGTACTTCGGCCGGGTGCTGGGCGGATCGGCGAGCGGCTGGCACTCGGGCTTGTCCGTCGTCATCACGTCGTCGGGGCTCATCGCCTCGTTCTTCGACGCCTCGATCTTGTAGCCGGGCACCTCGGTGTCCTTGACCAGCGCCGACCTCAACTGCGCTGCGGTCAGCGGCGCCTTGGCGGCCCCCGTCGAGGACCCGGCCGCGGACGTCGCGGGAGCCGTCGTCGCGCCGTCCTTGCCCTTCCCGTCGCCGCTCCCGCCGTCATCGCCGGAACAGGCGGCGGCCAGTGCCAGAACGGGCAGCACGGCGGCGGCCGTGACGGCTTGGCGGATACGGACATTGGTGCGAGTGGTGGTGCGGGACCGAGCGCGCATGCCGGCAACTCTCCCTCGTGGACGGAACGTTCCGCCCGCGAATGCGAGCTGCGGCCCATCCTTCCGGCCCATCTGCTGCCCCGTCCAAGCCGTTTCCACTCCGCCGACGATCCGTCACACCACGGTGACATGGGACACACAGGATGTTCCGCACACCGCACCCGACTTCCCCACCTCCTGACACCTTTGGCACTCTGAGTCTTGTAAACGGGGGATCGCCCGCTCCGGCGGGCGGACAGGAGGACGCACCACCATGCAGACAACGGACGCCGCGGATCCGCGGCTCACCTGGAGTGCCATGGGCGCCGACACCGCGGGGCCACCCGTTCTGCGGCACCGGCGGGACGGCATCCTGCCGGCCGTCGCCGCCGCGCTGTCCATCCGCGACGAGGTGCTGACCTGCACCGGGAGCAAGGCCGAGCAGGCACCGGCGCTGCATCCGATCGTCCAGGACTTCCTCGACACCCTGCCGGTCGCCCAGCGCGAGCGCTTCACCGGACGCTGTCCGGAGCCCGTGCTGCTCTCCCGGTTCCTCTCCGCCGTGGACGCCTCGCGCAGCAAGCGCGCGGCCCGCAAGCCGCTCACGCAGAGTGAGGCCCGTAAGGCATTGCGTGGCGCGCGGCTCACCGCCCGCCGTATACGTGAGGACGGTGACCCCGAGCACGGCTCGTACGCGCCGCCCTGCCGCTCCTGCGGGCCGCTGCTGGCGCATTTCGGCGTGCGGCCGGTCGACCCGTCGGCGGAGGCGGCGTGAGCGACCCGAACGCCCTGCGGGACCCGAACAGCGTGAACGGTGTGAACCACGCCGCCGGTATGCCGAGCTCCCCGAGCACCCGGTTCCCGGTCGGTGTGGACGCCGCCCTGCGGTCGGCCGGCTGGCAGCCCGGCCGCTGGGACATCAAGCAGGCCGAGGTGTGGGCGGACGCACTGCGGGCGCACTCCTCCCCCGCCGGGCACACGCACGCCGTCTCCCCGGCGGCCGTGGAGGCCTGGGCGGAGTTCGGCGGCCTCGCCATACCCGCCACCACCGGCCCCGGCCGGCAGATCGCCCCGACGCCGGTCCTGGTCAACCCGCTGCGCGGACTCCATCTCGCCAGGACCCTCGCCGACCTCGGCCGTGCGCTGGAGACCGAGGTGTCCCCGCTCGGCGAGGAGATGGGCTCGGGCTCGCTGCTCGCGATCGACGCGAACGGCCATGTCTACGCCATCGACCACACCGGGGACTGGTATCTCGGCGCCGACATCGACAGCGCCCTGACCACCCTGGTCAGCGGCGGCCGGCCGAACCGGCTGACCACCGCCTGACGGCTGCCCGGCACGCCCGCCCGGCCGTCCGCTCAGCCGGCGGCCGGCGGTCCGGTGGGCACCGCGACGACGGGCAGCGCCGGGATCATGGCGGAGACCCGGAAGCCGCCGGCCTCGGTGTGCCCCGCGACGAAGCCGCCGCCGAGCGCGGTGACGCGCTCCTTCATCCCGACGAGGCCGTGGCCGCCGCTGGGCAGTGCCGCGGCAGGTGAGCCGTCGGACGGGCCGTTCTCGACGCGGACGGCGACCTCGGCCTCCCGGTAGGCGAGCCGCACCTCGGTACCGGCGCCCGGGGCGTGCTTGTGAACGTTGGTGAGGGCCTCCTGGACGACGCGGTACGCGGTCCGCTCGACCTGGTCCTCGCACGCCCGGACCTCGCCCTCGACGGTCAGCTCGACGCGCATCCCCGCCGCGCGGGACTCCTCGACGAGCGCCTCCAGTTCGGCGAGGCACGGGCCGTCCGGCTGCCGGGCGCCGGCCTGCGGCCCGCTGCCCGCCCCGTCGGAAGGCCCGGCGGTCCGCGCCGCCCCGGAAGCGTTGCCGCTGCCCAGCTCCGTGAAGGCCAGGGTGCTCCCGGTGCCCGCGCCGTTCATCACCTGCGCCGTCCGCAGGACGCCGAGCATCTGGCGCAGCTCGTTGAGCGCCTGCCGCCCCATGTCCCCCAGCAGCTCCGCGCTCGCGGACGCCTTCTCCGGGTCCTTCAGGGCGACGGCCTTGAGCGCCGCCGCGTGCACCACCATCAGGCTCACCCGGTGCGCGACCACGTCGTGCATCTCCCGGGCGATCCGGGTCCGCTCGTCGGAACGGGCCCGTTCCGCCCGCTCGGTCGCCTTCTCGGCGAGCAGCGTCAGTTCCCGCTCCAGACCGTCGGCACGCTCCCGCAGGCTCTCCACCAGCCGGCGCCGGGCCCGGACGTACAGCCCGAGCAGCACCGGCGGCGCGGTCAGCCCGAGGGCCATCAGGACCGAGGTGATCACGATGACCGGCATCGGGGTGTTGCTGTCCTGCCGCAGGCTGTCGCGCATCTGGATGAACGCGACGATCATCGTGCCGACCCCGCTCATCCCGGCCAGGGTGGCGGTGATGCGGCGCGGGACCTCGGAGGCCGCCAGCGTGTAGAGGCCGACGATGCCGAGCAGGAACCCGAGCTGCGCGGGGGTCACCGCGATGGCGATCAGGACGATCGCGATCGGCCAGCGGCGGCGCAGCAGCAGCGACGCGCCGACGAGCAGCCCGAAGACGGCGCCGATGCCGGGCTCGATCCCGGCCTTCTCCGCGAAGGACGCCCCTTCGACAAAGCATTCGAGCGCCGACACAGCGGCCAGCGTCGCGTCGAGCACGAGGCTGCGCCGCCTCGGCCACCACCACGGGCCGGGCCGTGCCCGGCCCCCACCCCTGTCATCCGGTACGTGCGCCCCCGTCGTACTCATACGGTCCAGCCTAGGCCGTGTACCGCGCGGGCAGGGGTCCGGTGTCCTGGGGCGGCCAGGGGGGCGGCCGTCGGCGCATAGGGGTGTCCGCCAGATGGGCGGGGGCCGTGCCCGGCGGTGACCCGACCTATCCTGGTCGGGTCGGACAGCGCGGTCCGCCCCACTCCGCCCATCCACCGGCGGGGAGATCAGCCGTCGCCCATCCCCCTGCACTAGGAGCCGCACCTGTGAGCAGCGCCGACAACGCAACGGACAGCCCAGCCCTGCGCGCCGACATCCGCCGGCTGGGCGAACTCCTCGGCGGAACGCTCGTCCGCCAGGAGGGCCAGGAGCTACTCGACCTCGTCGAGAAGGTGCGGGCCCTGACCCGCTCCGACGGCGAGGCCGCCGCCGCCCTCCTCGGGAAGACGGACCTGCAGACCGCCGCGAAGCTGGTGCGGGCCTTCTCCACCTATTTCAACCTGGCGAACGTCACCGAGCAGGTGCACCGCGGCCGTGAGCTGCGCGCCCGCCGCGCCTCCGAGGGCGGTCTGCTCAGCCAGACGGCGGACCTGATGAAGGACGCCGACCCGGACCACGTCCGCGAGACCGTCAAGCACCTCAATGTGCGGCCGGTGTTCACCGCGCACCCGACCGAGGCGGCCCGCCGCAGCGTGCTGAACAAGCTGCGCCGCATCGCCGAGCTGCTCGACGCGCACCAGGACGGGACCGGCGACCGCCGCCGCGCCGACCTGCGGCTGGCCGAGAACATCGACCTGCTGTGGCAGACCGACGAGCTGCGCGTGGTGCGCCCGGAGCCCGCCGACGAGGCGCGCAACGCGATCTACTACCTCGACGAGCTGCACGCCGGGGCCGTCGGTGACGTCCTCGAGGACCTGTCGGCCGAGCTGGAGCGGGTCGGTGTGCCGCTGCCGCCCGAGACCCGCCCGCTGACCTTCGGCACCTGGATCGGCGGCGACCGCGACGGCAACCCGAACGTGACCCCCGAGGTCACCTGGGACGTCCTGATCCTGCAGCACGAGCACGGCATCACCGACGCCCTGGAACTGGTCGACTTCCTGCGCGGCGCGCTCTCCAACTCGATCCGCAACTGCGGCGCAACCCCGGAGCTGCTCACCTCGCTCGACGCCGACCTGGCGGCGCTTCCGGAGATCAGCCCGCGCTACAAGCGGCTGAACGCCGAGGAGCCGTACCGCCTCAAGGCCACGTGCGTCCGGCAGAAGCTCGTCAACACCCGCGAGCGGCTCGCCGCCGGCAGCGCGCACGTCGCGGGCCGCGACTACCTGGGCAGCGCGGAGCTGCTGCAGGACCTCGCGCTCATCCAGACCTCGCTGCGTGCCAACCGCGGTGAGCTGATGGCGGACGGCCGGATGGAACGCACCATCCGCACGCTCGCCGCCTTCGGGCTGCAGCTCGCCACGATGGACGTCCGCGAGCACGCGGACGCCCATCACCACGCGCTCGGCCAGCTCTTCGACCGGCTCGGCGAGGAGTCCTGGCGGTACGCGGACATGCCCCGCGACTACCGGCGCAAGCTGCTCGCGAAGGAGCTGCGCTCGCGCCGTCCGCTGGCCGGCACCCCGGCCCCGCTGGACGCGGCCGGCGCGAAGACCCTCGGTGTCTTCCACACCATCCGCGAGGCGTTCGGGCGCTTCGGCCCCGAGGTCGTCGAGTCGTACATCATCTCGATGTGCCAGGGCGCGGACGATGTCTTCGCCGCGGCGGTGCTGGCCCGTGAGGCCGGTCTGATCGACCTGCACGGCGGCGTCGCCCAGATCGGCATCGTCCCGCTGCTGGAGACGACGGACGAGCTGAAGGAGGCGGACCGGATCCTCGACGAGATGCTCGCCGACCCGTCGTACCGCCGGCTGGTCTCGCTGCGCGGCGATGTGCAGGAGGTCATGCTCGGGTACTCCGACTCCTCCAAGTTCGGCGGTATCACCACCTCGCAGTGGGAGATCCACCGCGCCCAGCGCCGGCTGCGCGATGTCGCGCACCGCTACGGCGTACGGCTGCGGCTCTTCCACGGCCGCGGCGGCACCGTCGGCCGTGGCGGCGGCCCCTCGCACACCGCGATCCTCGCGCAGCCGTGGGGCACGCTGGAGGGCGAGATCAAGGTGACCGAGCAGGGCGAGGTCATCTCCGACAAGTACCTGATCCCGTCGCTGGCCCGCGAGAACCTCGAACTGACCGTCGCGGCGACGCTGCAGGCCTCCGCGCTGCACACCTCGCCGCGCCAGTCCGACGAGGCGCTGGCCCGCTGGGACGCGGCGATGGACACCATCTCGGACGCGGCGCACAACGCGTACCGGCGCCTCGTCGAGGACCCGGACCTGCCGTCGTACTTCTTCGCCTCCACCCCGGTGGACCAGCTCGCCGAGCTGCACCTGGGCTCCCGTCCCTCCCGCCGTCCGGACTCCGGCGCGGGCCTGGACGGGCTGCGGGCCATCCCGTGGGTGTTCGGCTGGACGCAGTCCCGGCAGATCGTCCCGGGCTGGTTCGGCGTCGGCTCCGGGCTCAAGGCCGCGCGGGACGCCGGCCTCGGCTCCGTCATCGACGAGGCGCACGCCAACTGGCACTTCTTCCGCAACTTCCTGTCCAACGTCGAGATGACGCTGGCCAAGACGGATCTGCGGATCGCCCGGCACTACGTGGACACCCTGGTGCCCGACGAGCTGAAGCACGTCTTCGACACCATCGAGGCCGAGCACGCGCTCACCGTCCAGGAAGTGCTGCGGATCACCGGTGAGAAGGAGCTGCTGGCCGGCGACCCGGCGCTGGCGCAGACGTTCCACATCCGCGACCAGTACCTCGACCCGATCTCGTACCTCCAGGTCGCCCTGCTCTCGCGCCAGCGCGAGGCGGCCGCCCGGGGCGAGGAGGCGGACCCGCTGCTGTCACGTGCCCTGCTGCTGACCGTCAACGGTGTGGCGGCGGGTCTGCGCAACACCGGCTGACCCGGCACCGGGCACGGCACAGGACAGGTGAAAGCCCCCGGACGCGACGTCCGGGGGCTTTCGCCTGCTCAGCTCTTGCGGTGCCCGATCAGGCGCGGCTTGGGCTCGATGCCCGACAGCCCGTTCCAGGACAGGTTCACCAGGTGGGCGGCGACCTCGGCCTTCTCGGGCCGCTGCGGCGCGTCGAGCCACCACTGGCCGGTCAGGGCCACCATCCCGACGAGCGCCTGGGCGTACATCGGCGCGAGCTTGGGTTCGAAGCCGCGGTTCTTGAACTCCATGCCGAGGATGTCCTCGACCTGGGTGGCGATATCGCTGATCAGGGACGCGAAGGTGCCGGTGGACTGCGCGACCGGCGAGTCCCGGACGAGGATCCGGAACCCGTCGGTGTACTGCTCGATGTAGTCGAGCAGCGCGAACGCCGCCTGTTCCAGAAGTTCCCTCGGATGGCCGCCGGTGAGAGCACTGGTGACCATGTCCAGGAGCCGGCGCATCTCGCGGTCGACCACGACGGCGTAGAGCCCTTCCTTGCCGCCGAAGTGCTCGTAGACCACCGGTTTGGACACCCCGGCCTTATGGGCGATCTCCTCGACCGAGGTGCCTTCGAAGCCGCGTTCGGCGAAGAGCGTGCGGCCGATGTCGAGCAGTTGCTCGCGGCGCTCCTTGCCCGTCATCCGTACCCGGCGCACGCGCCGAGCGTTCGTACCCGTCGTTCCGTCCGGGCCCTCGCCGCTCGTACTGCTGCCGTCGCTCACGCGTCAATCATGCCGCTTCACTGACGCTCTCCTTACGCCGGGCGGCGATCCGCTCCTTGCTGGGCCACCGGACGTCACTCGCCCAGCCGAGCTGTTCGCACCAGCGGATGATGCGGGCGCTGGAGTCGAGCTGGCCGCGCAGCACGCCGTGCCGGGCCGAGGTGGGCTCGGCGTGGTGCAGGTTGTGCCAGGACTCGCCGCAGGACAGCACGGCCAGCCACCACACGTTGCCGGACCGGTCACGGGACTTGAACGGGCGGTCGCCGACGGCGTGGCAGATCGAGTTGATCGACCAGGTGACGTGGTGGAGCAGGCCCACCCGGATGAGCGATCCCCAGAAGAACGCGGTGAACGCGCCGGTCCAGGTCATCGTCAGCAGTCCGCCGACGAGCGGCGGGATCGCGAGCGAGACGAGGGTGAAGAGCAGGAACTGCCGGGAGATCATCCTGATCGCCGGGTCCTTCATCAGGTCCGGCGCGTACTTCTCCTGCGGGGTCCGCTCGGTGTCGAACATCCAGCCGATGTGGGCCCACCACAGGCCCTTCATGAGGGCCGGCACGGTCTCGCCGTAGCGCCACGGCGAGTGCGGGTCGCCGTCCGCGTCGGAGTACTTGTGGTGCTTGCGGTGGTCCGCGACCCAGCGCACGACCGGGCCCTCGACGGCCAGCGAACCGGCGACCGCGAGCGCGATCCGCAGCGGGCGCTTGGCCTTGAAGGCGCCGTGCGTGAAGTACCGGTGGAATCCGATGGTGATGCCGTGGCAGCCGATGTAGTACATGCCGACCATCAGACCGAGGTCCAGCCAGCTCATCCCCCAGCCCCAGGCCAGCGGGATCGCGGCGACGAGCGCCACGAAGGGGACACCGATGAAGGCGCCGAGGGTGATGCGCTCGGTCATCCCCTTGTTGTCGCCACCAAGGGTGGCGAGGGTTACGAATTGGCCGGGCCCGGGGTCTCGGGGCTCGGTGATCACGTCGGCCTGTGCGGTCATGAGGGTCCCTCACCGGGGGTGTATGGGGGGATTTACTACGGAACCGTAACCTACGGCGACGTAAGTATGTCAGCGTCGCGTCAACAGGCAATAGGCCCGGAGGGCTGACGCCCTGTAGCTCGTGTACCCCGGAACCTCGTCGCGTTCACGTGGTCGCTTGCGGCATAGTAGGGACGCGCAGGCGCGCTCAGGCGTGTCGGTCCGCCGTGGTGTAATTGGCAGCACCGGGGCTTTTGGTGCCCTTTGTCCGGGTTCGAGTCCTGGCGGCGGAGCTTGTGGTAGCGGGTCCCGGTCTTCACGGCCGGGACCCGCCCGTGTTTCCCCGCCCATACCCCCCGGTATCCTGCGGGTGTCCGTCACCCAAAGCCGAGGAGCCCCTTCCGTGAGCCCCAACCGCCCGGCTGCTGTCGTCGTCCTCGCCGCGGGTGAGGGCACCCGCATGAAGTCGGCCCTCCCCAAGGTCCTGCACGCCATCTGCGGGCGCACCCTGGTCGGCCATGTCGTGGCCGCCTCGCGCGCGCTCGACCCGGAACACCTCGTCGTGGTCGTCGGCCACGCCCGCGAGCAGGTGGGCGCCCACCTCGCCGAGATCGACCCCGCCGCCCGCACCGCCGTGCAGGACCAGCAGCTCGGCACCGGGCACGCGGTCCGGATGGCGCTGGAGGCGCTGTCGGGCCAGGGCGTCGTCCTCGCCGGCACGGTCGTGATCACCTGCGGCGACACCCCGCTGCTGACCGCCGGAACGCTGCGCTCCCTGGTCGCGACGCACGAGGGCGACGGCAACGCCGTCACCGTGCTGTCCGCCGCGGTGCCGGACCCGGCCGGCTACGGCCGGATCGTGCGGGCCGCCGACGGCTCGGTGTCCGGGATCGTCGAGACCAAGGACGCCAACGAGGCCCAACTGGCCATCGCCGAGATCAACTCCGGGGTCTTCGCCTTCGACGCGCAGCTGCTCGCCGACGCGCTCGGCAAGGTCACGACGGACAACGCGCAGGGCGAGGAGTACCTCACGGACACCCTCGGCATCCTGCGCGAGGCCGGCCACCGGGTGGGCGCCGCGGTCGCCGCGGACCACCGCGAGATCGCCGGGATCAACAACCGGGTGCAGCTCGCCGAGGCCCGCCGCACGCTCAACGACCGGCTGCTCAACGAGGCGATGCTGGCCGGCGCCACCATCGTCGACCCGGCCTCGACCTGGGTCGACGTGGCCGTCGAGTTCGCGCCCGACACCTTGGTGCTGCCCAACACCCAGCTGTACGGGGCCACCAGCCTGGCCACGGGCGCCGAGGTCGGCCCGAACTGCACGCTGACCGACACCACCGTGGGCGCGGGCGCCCAGGTGAGCAACACGGTCGCGCAGAGCGCCGAGATCGGCGAGCACGCCACCGTCGGCCCGTTCGCCTTCCTGCGCCCCGGCACCCGGCTCGGCGCGAAGGCGAAGGCCGGCACGTACGTCGAGATGAAGAACGCGACGATCGGCGAGGGCACCAAGGTGCCGCACCTGTCGTACGTGGGCGACGCGACGATCGGCGAGTACACGAACATCGGCGCCGCGAGCGTCTTCGTGAACTACGACGGCGAGGTCAAGCACCACACCACGATCGGCAGCTACTGCAAGACCGGCTCCGACAACATGTTCGTGGCGCCGGTCACAGTCGGGGACGGCGCCTACACCGCCGCGGGCTCCGTGATCACCAAGGACGTACCGGCCGGTTCGCTGGCCGTAGCCCGTGGCCAGCAACGGAACATCGAGGGCTGGGTCGCCCGCAAGCGCCCCGGAAGCGCCGCCGCGGAGGCCGCCGAACGAGCCGGTCAGGGTGAGTAACGGCACTCCCGCCGGGTCACGACCCGCCCCGGCGGGGCGTACCGTAAGAGATGCACAGAATGCCGCAGGTTGACGTCCACAGGACGAACCCGCGAACTGAGTCTTAACTGAGTCTTCACGGGGGTTGCCCCCGAAACCCCCGTAGACCCGTACAACCAAGGAGACGGTGTGACCGGGCTCAAGACGACCGGTGAGAAGAAGCTGATGCTCTTCTCCGGACGCGCTCATCCGGAACTCGCGGAGGAGGTGGCCCACCAGCTCGGTGTCGACCTCGTCCCGACCAAGGCGTTCGACTTCGCGAACGGCGAGATCTACGTCCGCTTCGAGGAGTCCGCGCGCGGCAGCGACGCGTTCGTGATCCAGAGCCACACCGCTCCGATCAACAAGTGGATCATGGAACAGCTGATCATGATCGATGCGCTGAAGCGGGCCTCCGCCAAGCGCATCACCGTGATCCTGCCGTTCTACGGCTACGCCCGCCAGGACAAGAAGCACCGCGGCCGCGAGCCGATCTCGGCCCGGCTGATGGCCGACCTGTTCAAGACCGCGGGTGCCGACCGGCTGCTCGCCGTGGACCTGCACGCCTCGCAGATCCAGGGCTTCTTCGACGGCCCGGTGGACCACCTCATCGCCCTGCCGCTGCTGGCGGACTACGTGGGTGCCAAGGTTGACCGCTCCAAGCTCACCATCGTCTCCCCGGACGCCGGCCGCGTCCGCGTGGCCGACAACTGGTGCGACCGGCTCGGCGCCCCGCTGGCGATCGTCCACAAGCGCCGCGACCCCAACATCGCGAACCAGGTGACGGTCCACGAGGTCGTCGGTGACGTCAAGGGCCGCATCTGCGTGCTCGTCGACGACATGATCGACACCGGTGGCACCATCTGCGCTGCCGCGGACGCCCTGTTCGCGAACGGCGCCGAGGACGTCATCGTGGCGTCGACGCACGGTGTGCTCTCCGGCCCGGCCGCCGACCGGCTGAAGAACTCGCAGGTGAGCGAGTTCATCTTCACCAACTCGCTGCCGACCCCGGGCGAGCTGGAGCTGGACAAGATCACGGTGCTGTCGATCGCCCCGACGCTCGCCTCCGCGATCCGCGAGGTCTTCGAGGACGGCTCGGTCACCAGCCTCTTCGACGGCGCCTCGCACTGAACCATTGATCGACCGCGTCCGGTCCTGACCGGACGTTGATCGATTTCGTCAAGGCCTCCCCGCCGGGTAGACTCCTGGAGTTTGCTCGGCGAGGGAGGCTTTTTCGTCTCCGTTATCGGCGCGCTCCTCGTAAGTGGATCGGCCCCCGTCGTGGGCCGGGCGACATGTGTCCCAGCCAGTCGTCTCTTTACGAGGAGTGATTCTCATGTCCGCATCCGAGGTCAAGCTCAGCGCCGAGGTCCGCACCGAATTCGGCAAGGGTGCCGCCCGTCGTGCGCGCCGCGCCAACCTGGTCCCCGGTGTCGTCTACGGCCACGGCGCCACCCCGGTGCACGTGAACCTTCCGGGTCACGCGCTGCTGCTCGCGCTCCGCACCAAGAACGTCCTGATCAGCCTCGAGGTCGAGGGTGAGACCACCTTCGTGCTCCCCAAGGCCGTCCAGCGTGACGCCATCAAGGGCTTCCTCAAGCACGTCGACCTGCTCACCGTGAAGCGCGGCGAGAAGGTCAACGTCGAGGTGGCCGTGCACACCGAGGGCGAGCTCGCCCCGGGCGGCGGCCTGCTGGAGCACGTCCTCAACGCCCTCCCGGTCGAGGCCGAGGCCACCCACATCCCGACCTCCGTCTCCGTCTCCATCGAGGGCCTGGAGGCCGGCGCCGCCATCCTCGCGAAGGACATCACGCTGCCGGAAGGCACCGTGCTGACGATCGACGGCGACACCGTCGTCATCCAGATCGTCGCCCCGCAGGCCGAGGAGCCGGCGGACGAGTCCGCCACCCCGGCCGGCGAGACCACCGAGGCCTGATCCTCCTGGCCTCCGCTGTCCCGTACCGCCGTCCCGCTCCCACCGGAGCGGGGCGGCGGTTCGGGTTGCGACGTCAGTGGACTTGAATGGACGGCATGAGCATGAGCAGTTCACCCGCCCCCGAGGGGCCCTGGCTGGTGGCCGGGCTCGGCAACCCCGGCCCCGAGTACGCCGGCAACCGGCACAACATCGGCTTCATGGTGGCCGATCTGCTCGCGGAGCGGATCCGCAGCAGGTTCAAGACCCACAAGAGCCGCGCCCAGGTGGTCGAGGGCCGGATCGGCGGACAGCGGGTCGTGCTGGCGAAGCCGATGACGTTCATGAACCTCTCCGGCGGGCCCGTCACGGCACTGCGCGACTTCTACAAGGTGCCCACCGCGCAGATCATCGCCGTCCATGACGAACTGGACATCGACTACCCGACACTGCGGCTGAAACTGGGCGGTGGCGACAACGGCCACAACGGCCTGAAGTCGATCACCAAGTCGCTGGGTCCCGACTATCTGCGGGTGCGCTGCGGCATCGGACGGCCGCCGGGCCGGATGGATGTGGCGGCCTTCGTGCTCAAGGACTTCTCCTCGGCCGAGCGCAAGGAGCTGGACTGGTTCGTCGACCGCTCCGCCGACGCGGTCGAGGCATTGATCTCGGACGGCCTGGAGCGGGCCCAGAGTACGTACAACAGCTGACTCCGGCCGCCGTCGGCCGCGGCGGTTGACTCCATGGCGTGTCATGGCCAAAGATCGCCCGCATGGTCAAACGGAGCCGGTCCCGCCGGATGGCGGAGAGTGCCTGGGGCGTGCTGCTCGTCGGCAAGGCCGTGATCCTGTCGGCGGCGGTCGCCCTGCTGCTCGCCTCGGGTGTGTGGGTGTCCTGGGGGACGGCCCAGCACGTGATGCTCTCCAAGGGCCGCGAGCGCGGCACCATGACGGTGGCGGCCTGCGGCGACAAGACCTGCACCGGCCCCTTCGCCCCCGCCGGGGCCGCCACGGCGCGGCCCCGGGTCACCATCACCCGGTCCGTCACCCACCGCACCGGCGAGAAGCTCAAGGTCGCCGTGGAACCCGGCACCGACGACGTCGTACGCACCGGCTGGGCCGGCGTGCTGTACGCCTGGGTCCCGCTCGGCGGCGCCCTCCTGCTGGCCGCCCTGGTGCTCGCGGGGGGCCTGCGGATGCCCCGCAGCGCCTGGACGGCCGGCCTGGCGGGCGCGGCCCTGATGGTCGCCGCCTTCGCCCTGCTGTAGCGGGCGCCTGCGCAGCGCGCCGCTCAGGAGGGGTCGGGCTCCAGGAACTCCAGGCGGTTGCCGAACGGGTCGTCGGAGTAGAAGCGCCGGTGCCCCGGGAGGTTGTCGTCCCACACGACGGTCGCGCCGCGCTCCTCCAGCCGCCGGGCGTACGCGGTGATGCCGTCGACCCTGATGCCCGGATGCGCCTTCCTGGCCGGGCGGAAGCCCTCCTCGACCCCGATGTGGATCTGGGCCGCGCCGGAGCCGAACCAGCAGCCGCCCCGGGCGGCGAGCACCGGCGGCTTGGGGAGTTCGGTCATGCCGAGGACGTCCCCGTAGAAGGCGCGCAGCGCGTCCTCGCTGCCGGGCGGTGCCGCGAGCTGTACGTGGTCGAGAGCGCTGATCACGCGGCCACCCCTGCCTTGCGCGCGACGACGAAGATCCGCCGGAACGGGAAGACGGTGCCGTGCGGACCGGCCGGATACGCCGTGCGCAGCAGCTCGCCGTACTCGGCGAGGAACTCCTCGCGGGCGGCGGCGTCGTTCCCGAGCGCGGTCAGCACGGGGCGCAGCGCGGTGCCCTTGGTCCATTCGAGCACCGGGTCGGGGCCCTGCAGATGGTGCAGGTACGTGGTCTCCCAGACGTCGGTCTCGCAGCCCAGGCAGCTCAGGCGCTGGAAGTACTCCTCGGGTTCGAGGGTGAGCACGCGGCGGTCGGCGCGGCCGCCCAGCCGGGCCCGCCACCTCGGGGACGCGCACAGCTCGGCGAGCAGCACATGGCTGGGAGCGTCGTAGTTGCCGGGGACCTGGAACGCGAAGGTGCCGCCGGGGGCCAGGTGGTCGAGCCAGTCGGGGAAGCGCTCCGCATGGCCCTCGACCCACTGCAGGGCGGCGTTGGCGATGATCAGGTCGTAGGTCTCGTCGGGAGCCCAGTGCGCGGCGTCGGCGGGCCGGAAGTCCAGCTGTCCGCCGCCGGGGGTCGGGCCGGCGTAGGCGCGGGCCGCGTCCAGCATCTCGGGCGAGTTGTCGAAGCCGGTGACGCGGGCGGCCGGCCAGCGGCCGCTCAGCAGCGTGGTGACATTGCCGGGACCACAGCCGATGTCCGCGATGCGCGGCGCCTGCCCCGGGAGGGCGGGCACCCGGGCGAGCAGTTCGTGGAAGGGGCGGGTGCGGTGGTCGGTGTGGTGCAGGTACTGCTGGGGGTCCCAGGCGGGTGCTGCTGCCGGCACGTTTCTGCCTCCCTGACGGATCCGGTGGATCTGCTGACGTCCTCTACGGTGCCTCAATTTTTATCTTGACGTCAAGAGACTTCATATCGACAGAACCACTACACTGATCGTCATGGAGGACGAGGTCGACCGGCTGGTCGCTGCATGGCGCCGAGAGCGCCCCGACCTCGACGTGGAACCACTCGAGGTGCTCAGCCGCGTCAGCAGGCTGGCCCGGCACCTGGACCGGGCCCGGCGGCTCGCCTTCTCCGAGCACAGCCTGGAGCCGTGGGAGTTCGACGTGCTCACGTCGCTGCGCCGCACCGGCGACCCGTACCAGCTCTCCCCCGGGCAGCTGCTCACGCAGACGCTGGTCACCTCCGGCACGATGACCAACCGGATCGACAGACTCGCCAAGAAGGGCCTGGTGGAACGGCTGCCGGACCCCTCGGACCGGCGCGGGGTGCTCGTCCGGCTCACCCCCGAGGGGCGCGAGCGCGCCGACCAGGCGCTGGCCGGGCTGCTCGCCCAGGAGCGGTCCATCCTCGGTGAACTGACGGACCGCCAGCGCGGCGACCTCGCGGCGCTGCTACGACAGCTGACCGCTCCGTTCGACAACATCCCCGGCTGACGGGACCAGTTCCACCGGTCCGACGCCGGCCCGGCGCGCCAGCGCGACCGCCGCCAGCGTCGAGTGCACGCCCAGCTTCCCCAGCACGTTCTGCATATGGGTGCGGACGGTGTGCGGGGACAGGAACAGCCGCTCGGCGACCGCCTTGCGGCCGAGCCCCGCCACCATGCAGCGCAGCACCTCCTGCTCGCGCGGCGTCAGCGACTCCACCAGCCGTTCGCTCTCGGTGCGGTGCCGGCGAGCCGCGGTCAGCTCCCGCAGCACGCCCGTGAGCAGCGCGGGCGGCAGATGCGTCTCGTCGCGCAGCACCCCGCGCATCACGGCCAGCAGCCGTGACAGGGAACAGTCCTTGGCGACCCAGCCGGAGGCCCCCGCCTGCAGCGCGCGGGCCGCGCGCCGGGCGTCGTCCCGCTCGGCCAGCACCACGGTGCGCGTCGAGGGATGCTCGGCGCGGACCCGTTCCACCAGGCCGATCCCGTCGATCAGATGGTCCGGGATCGCGGGGGCGGCCGGGCCGCCCGGGTGGTCCGCCTGACGGGGCTCCGGCACGATCCGCGGCACCGCGGTCAGCGTTGCCGCGCCCACCGCGCCTCCCGGCGGGCGGAACACCGCACCGAGGTCGGCGTCCACCAACAGCACGTCGTACCTTCGGTTGTCGGCCACCGCGCGCTCCAGACAGCGCTGCGCGGCAGGGCCGCTGCCGGCTGCCGACACATCGACGTCCGGCTCCGCCGCGAGTGCGGCCGCCAGTGATTCGGCGAAGATCCGGTGGTCGTCGACGACGAGAACACGAATGCGTCCCACGGGCCCCACTCCCGGCATGTTGCTCTCCCCCACGGTTGGGGTTGCGATCGCATGGGATCCGGCGCCCGGAAACAGGATCTTCCACCGCAGTACCGCACGACCGCCGTCGTGCCCCGCCTGCGGTACCCGTTCCGGGTGCCGAATCCTTGCGTCTCGCCCCCTGATGGCGCCGGCCCCCACCGGCGCTGTGTCAGAAGCGTAGGGGCCGGGGACGCCAATAGCGCCCGATTGGCAGAAGTCGGCCGGTAGCAGCGGATGCATTCGGCCAACACGCGGGGCGCGCGGGAACGTTGGTGCTTCGGGTCCCCCGCTCTTTCCGGCCGGCCGGGGTTTGGGACGCCGGAACGCCCGGACAGCCGGCCGGTGGCCCGGCCGGCCGGACGACACGTGGCGGGCTACCGGCGGCGGGCGCCCGCCGACGGGACCGCCGTGAAGACCCGCGGCTCCCGGTAGCCGGCGGCGGCGAACGCCGAGACGACCGCCTCGGTGATCTTCTCCGCGGCGTCGCTCTCCGCGAAGACGATGGCCGAGCCGCCGAATCCGCCGCCCGTCATCCGCGCGCCCAGCGCACCGGAGGCGTTCGCGCTGTCCACGACGAGGTCCAACTCGGCGCAGGAGATACGGAAGTCGTCGCGCAGCGAGACGTGGCCCGCCGTCAGAACCGCCCCGATGTCCCGGGTACGGCCGGCGTCCAGCAGCTCGATGACCTGCTCGACCCGGTGGTTCTCGGTGACGATGTGGCGGACGAGACCGAGGATCGTGTCGTCCTGACCGCCCGCGCGCAGCCGGTCGAGGGCCGCGGCCAGGCCGTCGTAGGGGATGTCGCGCAGCGCGGGGACCCCGAGGGCGGCGGCGCCGGCCTCGCACCCGGCACGGCGCTCGGCGTACGAGCCGTCGCTGTGCGCGTGCTTGACGCGGGTGTCCACGACGAGCAGCCGCATCCCCTCCGCGGCGAGGTCGAACGGCACCTGGCGCTGCGAGCCGTCGCGGGTGTCCACGAACAGGGCGTGGCCCGCGGTGCAGCAGGCGGACGCCGTCTGGTCCATGATGCCGGTGGGCGCTCCGACGTAGACGTTCTCGGCGCGCTGGCACAGCAGGGCCATCGCGGGCCGTTCCAGGCCGAGTTCGTGCAGGTCGTCGAGGGCGAGAGCGGTGACGACCTCCAGCGCGGCCGACGAGGACAGGCCGGCGCCGGTGGGGACCGTGCTCTCGTAGTGGATGTCGGCGCCGGTGAGCCGGTGGCCCGCCTCGCGCAGCGCCCACACCACACCCGCCGGATACGAGGCCCAGCCGTCGTCCCTGCCGGGTGTCAGCTCGTCGAGCCGCAGTTCGACGATGCCGCCGGGCATGTCGGCGGAGTGCAGCCGCAGCAGGCCGTCATCGCGGCGGGCGACGGTGGCCACGGTGGTGTGCGGCAGCGCGAACGGCATCACGAAGCCGTCGTTGTAGTCGGTGTGCTCACCGATCAGGTTCACCCGGCCGGGGGCGGCCCACACGCCCTCCGGAGCGGTGCCGAACACCTTCTCGAACACGGTCACTTGGCGGTCTCCTGGTTCTCCCCGCGCTGGGCGAACGCCCAGGCGTCCCGGACGATTTCGGCGAGATCCGGCCGGGACGGACGCCAGCCGAGGACCCGGCGGGCCCGGTCGGCGGAGGCGACGAGTACGGCCGGATCGCCGCCGCGGCGCGGGACGGTGACCTCGGGGACCGGGTGACCGGTGACCTGCCGGACGGTCTCGACGACCTGGCGGACGGAGAAGCCCTCGCCGTTGCCCAGGTTGCAGATCAGGTGCTCGCCCTCGGCGCCGGCGGCCAGCGCCAGCAGATGCGCCTGCGCGAGGTCGGCCACGTGGATGTAGTCGCGGACGCAGGTCCCGTCGGGCGTCGGATAGTCGTCGCCGTAGACGGAGATCGCCTCGCGGCGGCCCTGCGCGACCTGGAGGACCAGCGGGATGAGGTGCGACTCGGGGTCGTGCCGCTCGCCGATCATCTCGCCGGAGAGCGAGCGGTACGCCCCGGCCACGTTGAAGTACCGCAGCGAGACGGCGGACAGCCCGTGCGCGGCGGTCTCGCCGGTGATCATGTGATCGACGGCGAGCTTGGTGGCGCCGTACGGATTGGTCGGCGCGGTCGCGTCGTCCTCGGTGATCGGGACGGACGCCGGCTCCCCGTAGGTCGCGGCCGTGGAGGAGAAGACCAGCCGGCGGACCCCGCACTCGCGCATCGCGGCGAGCAGCTCCATGGTGCCCGCCACGTTGTTGCGCCAGTACTTGCCGGGGTCAGCGACCGACTCGCCGACCTGCGAGGAGGCGGCGAAGTGCAGCACGGCGTCGTAGGAGGAGTCGAGCACCTTGCCCGCGTCCTGGATCCGCCCCTCGACGAAGTCCGCGCCCGCCGGCACGCCCTCCCGGAAGCCCGTCGACAGGTCGTCCAGGACGGTGACCCGGTGGCCGGCTTCCAGCAGGTGTGCGGTGACGACGCTGCCGATGTAACCGGCGCCGCCGGTCACCAGGACCTTCAGGGGGGTGCTCACTGGCTCGCTACCTCTCGCAGTCGCTGTGCCGCGGTTTCCGGGGGCACGTCGTTGATGAACACACTCATGCCGGATTCGGAACCCGCGAGAAACTTCAGCTTGCCGGAAGTGCGGCGGACGGTGAAAAGCTCAAGGTGCAACGCGAAGTCACACCGGTCGGCCGCCCCGAAGGGTGCCTGGTGCCAGCCCGCGATGTACGGCGTGCGCGGTTCGCCCTCCCCGAAGATCCGGTCGAAGCGCTTCAAGAGTTCCAGATAGACATGTGGGAACTCTGTGCGGGCGTCCTCGTCGAGCTGCAGCAGGTCCGGCACCCGGCGGTTCGGGTAGAGGTGCACCTCGTAGGGCCAGTGCGCCGCGTACGGGACGAACGCCGTCCAGTGCTCGCCCTCCAGCACGACACGGCGGCCGTCGGCACGCTCATCCGCGAGTACGTCGTCGAAGAGGTTGCCGCCGGTGCGTTCCCGGTGCTCGGCCAGCGAGCGCAGCATCAGCTCGGTGCGCGGGGTGATGAACGGGTACGCGTAGATCTGTCCGTGCGGGTGGCCGAGGGTGACGCCGATCTCCTTGCCGCGGTTCTCGAAGCAGAAGACCTGTTCGACGCCGGGGAGTTGGGACAGCTCGGCGGTGCGGTCGGTCCAGGCGTCGAGCACCAGTCCGGCCTGCTCGGGGGTGAGGTCGGCGAACGAGGCGTCGTGGTCGGAGGTGAAGCAGACGACCTCGCAGCGGCCGGCGTCGCCCGCGAGGGAGGGGAAGCGGTTCTCGAAGACGGCGACGTCGTAGTCGGCGGCCGGGATCTCGCTGAGCCGGCCGTCGCGCGACGGGCACAGCGGGCACTCGTCGGCCGGCGGGTGGTAGATGCGGCCCTGCCGGTGGGAGGCGACGGCGACGGTGTCGCCCAGCAGCGGATCGCGGCGCAGCTCGGCCGAGGTGGCGACGGCGTCCAGCAGGCGCCGGTCCACGGCGTCGCGCACCACGTCGTCACGGGAGTCGTAGTAGAGCAGCTCACGGCCGTCCGCCAGGCGGGTCGTCGTCTTCTTCACTCCGGAGACCCCTCATCAAACCTACTCAACATAACCGCGCACAATGAACCACAAAACAACAGTGACGTCAATGCACCAGCCAGGACCTGGCCAGATCGGTGAGTGAGGGCACGACGACATGCCGCTGCCCCCACACAGGGCGCGGGGGCAGCGGTGCGTGGAGCATCGGCCTGTGGAGCGTCGACGGGTGGAGCATCGGACCGCGGGCAGGGGGCTCGGGCCCCGGGCTACGGCGGCCCGGTCAGCCTCCGGAGGGGAAGCTCCCGGCCGCGACCCGGTCCAGCAGCCCGGTACGGGCCGCGAGCGCGGCGGCCTCCAGCCGGGAGCCGACGCCGAGTTTCATGAGCACCCGCTGCACATGGGTGCGCGCGGTGCTGGGGGCGATGCTCATCCCGGCGGCGATCAGCCGGGTGTCCTCACCCTCGGCGACCCTCATCAGGACCTCTATCTCGCGCGGTGTGAGCATCTGCAGCAGCCGGCTGCCCTCGTCGTCGGGCTCCTCCACCGGATTCAACAGCTCCGCGAACGCGCTCTGCAGCAGCTGCGGAGAGACCGCGACCTCACCGGCCCTGGCCTTCACCATGGCCCGCTCGACGCCCTCGATGCGCTCGTCCTGCCGCACATAGCCCGAGGCACCGGCCGCGAACGCCGCCGCGATACCGCGCGGGCTCGGCACCGGCCCGAGAACGACCACGGCCACCGCCGGCCGCTCGCGCTTGACCCGCGAGACGGTCTCGAACACCCCCGGATCGGCCGGGGACGACGTGCCGATCAGACACACCTCCGGCGACCTGCTCAGTACGAGATCCGCCGCCCCCGCCGCCGGCGAGGCTGCGGCGAGCACCCGGTGCCCGCGCAGTTTCAGTGCCGAGGCGAGCGCCTCCGCCAGCAGCCGGTGGTCGTCGATGACGACAAGACGTACGCCCATGTCGCGTTCCCCTATCCCCCTGAGGACCGATCGGGACCGGTCCCGGCGGCTCCACGTCCTGCCCCCACTTGTACGTAGCGCACGGCCCGCCCGTTGTCCCGGCGGTTGACCCACGGCGGGCCCGGGTCCAGGGCCTGTCCGGCCGATCACGAACGGCCCCTCCGCCGCCTGGCACGGCCCCTCGCGGCGTTGCCGAAACACCCATATACAACCGGTATGCGGGTGCTCCGGCGCCTTGCGAGGCACCGCACCAGACGACGTCTGGACCGCCCATGATCGGCCGGACAGGCCCTAGCCCCGGAAGCTACACGTTTGTTCGACGCGGCGCGCCCCTTACCGGTAAGAAGCACCCCTCAATTCCGAAATACCCGTCATTGATGGCCGGTTCACACCCGGGCGTCTCATCGTGCACAGGACGGGCCCACAACGGGACAGGTGTCTCGTTATGGGCCCGTCAGTGCGGTACTGGGGTTTTACCCCGGCCGGTGGCTCAGCTGAAGTCCGCGATCACCAGCGCCGACAGCGAGTCCCGGGCGGAGACGGTGACGCCGGTGAGGAAGAAGTGCCCGTTGTGCAGCCACGTGTAGCGGTACGTGTCCAGGAACTCGTTCTCGGTCTTCTTCGTGTCGGCGCTGAACACCATGTACGGCGTGTTCTTCTGCGTCGTCGGGTCCATCGCGTAGAGCCCGCCGGGCTTGTCGTACCCCGACTCCTGGTACGCGATGACCTTGCCGTTCTCGATGCCGACCACGGTCGACTCGCCGGAGACGGCCGGCTTGACGGTCCACAGGGGCTTGCCGGTCTTCAGGTCCACGGCTGCGATCTCGTTGGTCTGGCCGTAGGCGCCACCGTCCGCCTTGTGCGACTTCGTCGGGGTGTAGAGCGTCGTGCCCTGGATGGCGAAGTTGAAGCAGGGGCCCTCACCGGCGATCCGGCAGTGGATCCCGTAGTTGCCCTGATAGCCGCCGTTGCCCAGTGAGGTGTGGCCGACGAGCTTGCCGCCCTCCAGGTACATGAGGTCGGACATCAGGCTGTTGGTGGCGCCGATACCGATGACCACCGGGTCGGTGGACACGATGCTGGAGAGCTCGGTGCCCGCCGAGACCTGCCAGGACCAGCTGGTCTTGTAGGTCGTGGTGTCGATGCCCCGGACGAAGACGTCCTTGCCGCACTCGACCGAGACGACGAGCTGCTTGCCGCCCGCGTAGCTCTTGTCCTGGCAGCTGGACGCCGGGTTGGGCGCCCAGATCTGCGCATGGGTGCTGAGCTTGTACCCGGCGTAGCCGTGCAGCCAGGAGATCGCCGCGACATCGCCGCTGACCGCGACCGTCGAGTAGAGGAACGTGGAGCTGCTCGAACCCGGCGCGATGGGCAGCGGCACCTCCCAGAGCTTCGTGCCCTTGGAGATGTCGACGGCCATCAGCATTTCGCAGTTGGCGCCGAACTGGATCGCGACCCGGTTGTCGGAGACGTCGTCCGACGCCGGGCAGGACTTGCCGGTGATCGGGATCGACCACTTCTCCGCGCCGCCGCTGAGCGCGTACCCCTTCACGGAGTCCGGCAGCGTCTTGACGACGGTGTCGCCACTGAACCAGGTGTTGGGCACCCGGGCGGTGATCTCGTCCACGGGCGGCCGCGTGGCGGTCTTGCTCCAGCCCACCTTGGCGTTGATGACGCCCGTCGGCTTGCCGTCGTTGCCGCCGCTGGCGCCGCCGTTGGCACCGGCCGAGGTCTTGTCCGCGATCGGCTTCTTGTCGCCGTCGTCGCCCTTGGTCAGGAAGTACACGCCACCACCGATGACCAGCACCGCGGCGACCACCGCGGCGACGATCATGACGATCTTGCTGTTGCCGCCGCCCTGACCGCCACCCTGCGGCGGGTACCCGCCGGGCTGGGTGTAGCCACCGGGCTGCGTGTAGACGGTCTGCGGAGGCTGGCCGGGCGGCTGCCCCTGCGACGGGTAGCCGTACTGCGGCTGCGGCTGTTCGGGCTGCTGCGGCGCCGGCTGCGCGTACGGGTTCTGCCCCGGCGGGACCGGCTGCGCGTACGGGTTGTCCGGCACCTGGCCCGCGGGCGGGGCCGGCGGATACCCGTACGACTGCTGCGCGGGCGGCGGCCCCTGCTGCGGGTAGCCGTACTGCGGCGCCTGCGGCGGCGGACCCTGCGGGGGAGGCGGAGGCGGCACAGCGCCCTCGGGCTTCCCGAAGTTGGGCGGGTTGCCGGGCGGCGGGGGCGGCTGCGTCATCAGCAGGTCCTCATTCAGGCAATACCAGTAAGGGTCAGGTAAGCGGGAGTTCTCTTTCTATCACTGCGTCCCTGCCGCCCCACCTGCCGGTCCACGACCGTTACGCGCCCGCTACAAGCCCCACACGCCGGGGCGCGCACGCCCCGGCGTCGACAGCTCCGGCCGCCCTACTCGTCGTCCGCCAGCTCCAGCCAGCGCATTTCCAGCTCGTCGCGCTCGTCGCGCAGCGCGCGCAGTTGGGTGTCCAACTTGGCGACGAGGTCGAAGTCCGTCGAGTTGTCCGCGATCTGCGTGTGCACCTTGGCCTCTTCCTGGCCGATGCGGTCGAGCCGGCGCTCGACCTTCTGCAGCTCCTTCTTCGCCGCCCGCTCGTCCCGGGACCCGGCGGCTCCCGCCGCCTTGCCCTTCGACACGACCGGCGCGGGCGCCGAGTCCGCCGCGATACGGCGGCGGCGCTCCAGGTACTCGTCGACCCCGCGCGGCAGCATCCGCAGCGTCGAGTCGCCGAGCAGCGCCCAGACGTTGTCGGTCGTGCGCTCCAGGAAGAACCGGTCGTGGCTGATGACCACCATCGAACCGGGCCATCCGTCGAGCACGTCCTCCAGCTGCGTCAGCGTCTCGATGTCGAGATCGTTGGTGGGCTCGTCGAGGAACAGCACGTTCGGCTCGTCCATCAGCAGCCGCAGGATCTGCAGCCGGCGCCGCTCACCACCCGACAGGTCACCGACCGGCGTCCACTGCTTCTCCTTCGAGAAGCCGAACTGCTCGCACAGCTGGCCCGCCGTCATCTCCTTGCCCTTGCCGAGGTCCACGCGCTGCCGCACGCTCTCCACGGCCTGCAGCACCCGCCACGTCGGGTCGACCTCGCTGACCTCCTGCGACAGGTACGCGAGCTTCACCGTCTTGCCGACGACGATCTTCCCGGCCGGCGGCTGGTCGTCGCCGTGCGAGTACGCGGCCTGCGCCAGCGCCCGCAGCAGCGACGTCTTGCCCGCGCCGTTCACCCCGACCAGGCCGATCCGGTCGCCCGGACCCAGCTGCCACGTCAGGTGCTTGAGCAGCACCTTGTCGCCGCCCTGGATCGTCACGTCCTCCAGCTCGAAGACGGTCTTGCCGAGCCGGGAGTTGGCGAACTTCATCAGCTCGGCACTGTCGCGCGGCGGCGGCACGTCCGCGATCAGCTCGTTCGCGGCCTCGATGCGGTAGCGCGGCTTGCTGGTCCGCGCCGGGGCGCCGCGGCGCAGCCACGCCAGCTCCTTGCGCATGAGGTTCTGCCGCTTGCCTTCTTCGGTGGCCGCCCGCCGGTCGCGCTCGGCCCGCGCGAAGACGTAGTCGCTGTAGCCGCCCTCGTACTCGTGCACGTCACCGCGCTGCACGTCCCACATCCGGGTGCAGACCTGGTCCAGGAACCACCGGTCGTGAGTGACGCAGACCAGCGCGGAGCGCCGGGTCTGCAGGTGGCCGGCCAGCCAGGCGATGCCCTCGACGTCGAGATGGTTGGTCGGCTCGTCGAGCACGACCAGGTCCTGCTCGTCGATCAGCAGCTTCGCCAGCGCGATCCGGCGCCGCTCACCACCGGACAGCGGCCCGATCACCGTGTCCAGCCCCTGCGGGAACCCCGGCAGGTCCAGCCCGCCGAACAGCCCGGTCAGCACATCGCGGATCTTCGCGTCCCCGAGCCACTCGTGGTCCGCCTTGTCCCCGACCACCTCGTGCCGGACGGTCGCCTTCGGGTCCAGGCTGTCGTGCTGCGTCAGCACCCCGAGCCGCAGCCCGCCCACATGCGTGACCCGCCCGGTGTCCGGCTCCTCCAGCTGCGCGAGCATCCGGATCAGGGTCGTCTTCCCGTCACCATTACGGCCGACGACCCCGATACGGTCGCCCTCCGAAACGCCGAGGGAAACACCGTCGAGCAGCGCCCGGGTGCCGTAGACCTTTCCTACGGCCTCGACGTTGACGAGGTTGACGGCCACTTTTACTCCATGCTGGTGCGGAACGATCGATCTCCCAGGGTAGTCGCCACCACCGACCACCCCCTCCGCCCGCATCCATTGCCGGTAGCACCACACAGCGTGTGTTTTCGGTCACCCGGTGTGCCACTCGCAGGCAGGAGCGGTCCGCCGCTCGCTGCCGCCGCGCGAAACTGCCGCCGCGCGAAGTTGATCGAGCAAGTTCGCGCAAGTTGCTGTCGCGCGCCGGTGGGCGCGGTGCAAGCTCGTTGGCAGCGATCCCATCCGGCTCGCCAGCGGAGGACACCATGGCGTTACACCTGCTCGGCAAGGACCCGGAGAGCAAGTCCGGCGGCTCTCCCACCGTGTATCTCGATGACGAGACCCGACGACCGGCGATCTTGGGCCTCCATCGACTACGTACCCGGCGAAACGTCGTTCGAGGTGGATCAGTACGGCCCACGCCGCCTCTGGGACGAGGTCGGGACCGCCTACTCCTGGTGGTTGGAGAACGGCCGGCCGGAGCGCGACGAATTCGGCCTCACCGTGACGAAGACCGGCGGCCAGCAGGTCTGGCTACGCACGCCGGGAACGCCGGTCCCCACCGTCCGCTGACTGCACCCCAGGAATGCCGCAGGCGGGGCTACTCACCCCGGGGTGAGTAGCCCCGCTCATGCCGCCCGCCCGGTTGCGCCCTAGCGTCATCGGCATGACCATCCCCGTGAGCACACCGGCCGCCCGAACCCCGCTCCCACTGGTCCGCGGGCTGCTCGCAGTGCTGCTCGTCGTCGCCGGCCTGTTCACCTACCTGCTCGCGCCCATCTTCGTCATGGCGAGCGACTCGTGCTTCCCGGACTCCCACGAGGGCATCTGCGACCCCGCCCGCCAGAACCTCATCGTCCTGCTCCCCCAGATCGCCGCCCCACTGATCGTGACGGCCGGCCTGTTCGGCACCCTCCGCCGCAACGGCACGGCGGTGGCCGCCACGTTGGGTTTGGTCCTGCTCCTGGTGGTCTGGATCATCAACGCGACACTGGCCTCGTCCTAGGACCGGTCCGCCCCGGCCTTCAGGGCCTGGAGGAACGCGCGGAGCGCGGCGGGGGTGGTGCGGAGGATCACGTCGGGGTCGTCGCTCTCACGGAGGCGGATCGTTCCGTCGGAGGTGCGGGCTATGTAGAGGCAGTTCGCCCCCTGATTGCTGTACGAGGACTTCTGCCAGTCCATCGTGGGCATGCGCGCTCCTCAGCTCTCCTGTGCGATGCGGCGAATCAAGTCGCGCGACCTGTCGGGCTTGAGCGCGGACCCCTCCATCCGGTCCAGAACGGACCGGTACCACTGTAGAAGCGCCTCCGCGTCGAGAAACTCGCAGCTGTGATCGGTGTCGAGTTCCACGGTGTCCAGCTGCGGCACGGAACCGTAGGCGTAGGTGATCGGCTGGCCGGATGGTGTGAAGGACGCACTACCGAACGGGATCACCACGAGGGAGATGTGGTCGTGCTCGCTCATCTCGATGAGGTGAGCGAGCTGCGCTCGTACCGTGTCGGGCCCGCCCAGCCCCATCCGCAGCGCCGCCTCGTGGATGACCACGGAGTACGAGACCGGTTCGTCGCGGAACAGGATCGCCTGCCGCTTGATCCGGAACGAGACCCGGTGCTCCACCTCATGCGGCCGAAGCGCGGGGACACTCTGGCAAATCGTCGCGCGGGCGTGATCAACGGTCTGGAGCAGACCCGGCATGTGGATCGCCACGGCGACCCGGATCGCTGTTGAGTGGTGCTCCATCTCCGCCAGATCGAGCAACCCGACGGGGAAGGTCTCCCGGTACTCCTCCCACCAGCCGCGCGGGCGCTTCCCGGTCATCGCAACAAGCGCCTCGATCAGGTCCTCACCGAAACAGTTGTAGCCACGGGCCATCGCGTGAACCCGGTCGGCACTCACTGGGTGCCGGCCCGACTCGATGTTGCTGATGCGCGACTGGTTGACGCCGAACAGGGCTGCGGCGGCCGTCGCGGACAACCCCGCGCGCTCACGCAGTTTGCGCAGCTCAGCGCCGAGACGCTGCTGTCGCAACGTCGGAGTACTGCTGGGTGGCATCGCTGCGCCCTCCTCGATCCGTGCACAGTGCGGCGGGTCACCCACACGAGCGCATCCTGAATATATTCAAGTGAATCGCCGAATACTTCACAGTTAACGTCCTACAGTGTGACGCATGCCACTCGATGGCGCCGGAAGAGCACCGCCCCGCCAGGGGCGACACCGCCACCGGGCCACCCGACCGGAGGCGGTCCCCCATGCACAACGACAACAACGTAGCGGCGAACACGCCGCACCCCGACGACTTCTGGACGTACACCCTCCAACTCCCGCACGACGGCAGAGCCGTCCGCATCGCGCGGGCGACGGTGCGAGCCGTGCTGCTGACGTACGGGATCCCGCAGGTCACCGACGTGGCCGAGCTACTGGCGAGCGAGTTGGTGACCAACTCGCTGCTGTACTCCGACGGGCCGTCGTGGATCCGGCTGAGCAATCCGCGCACCACGCACGTACGGGTGGGTGTGTGGGACACCAACCCGACGATTCCGCCGCCGTTTCGCGGCGCACTGCACCCGCCCGGGCCGCCCGAGTGCGCCGAGCGGGGGCGGGGGCTGCTGCTCGTGCGGGAGTGCGCGGACCGGTGGGGCGGGTACGCGCTCGGCGAGGAAGTGTTCGGGGTGTGCGGGAAGTTGCTGTGGTTCGAGTTGGCCGCCTGATGGCGGAACCCGGCGATCCGCTCGTCGAGGCGGCCCTGCGGGTGACCGTCAGCGGGCTGGATCTCGCCGCGGCGGATCGGTTCGACCGCGAACTGAGCGCCGCGCGGCAGGAGGCGGAACGGACGGGCAGTGCCGCCGCGCTGGAATCCTTCCTGCACCGGTGGCGGGTGTTCATCGCGCTGCGGCGGCGCCCCGACGATCCGGGTGAGACCTGACACCCGTTCGAACTCGTGGCGTGACGTCAGGGCGAACCGCTACCGTGCCGCACGTGACGCACAGAGAGATCGTCGAGCAGGGTGTCCGGGTACTGGGTGTGGCGGTCGTCTGTCTGTGCTCCCTCGTCGGGCTGACCGCCGTGTCGCTGATGGGCCTGTCCGCCGGGAACGAATGCGATCCGGGCGACCACGCCCTCTGCAACGGCTGGGGCAGGGACGTTCTGTCCCTCGGGCCGATGGTTGTCGCCCTGGCGGCAGCAGCCGTGGGCAGCTACGGCGCGATGTCCCGCCGCCCGTGGCGACCGGTCCTGTGGGTGATCGCGATGGCAGCGCAGTTCACGGTGTGGGCACTGGTGATGGAGCTTTACGGCTGAGGCTCCATCAGCTCGCTTCGCACCCTGGCCGGTTGGCCATCCCAGGGGAGGAGCGGGTGACGGCGATGGCGGGGGTCACGCCCGTCAGCCGCAGGATGGTGAGCATCCTGGTGTCGGTGCAGAGCAGGGTGAGGTCGCCGCCGCGGTCCACGGCTCGGCGCCAGGCCCGGCAGATGGGGCCGAGCCCGGCACTGTCGATGAAGGTCACCCCGCGCAGGTCGACAAGCACCGACGGAGCGCTGCGGGCGGTTGCCGCGTCCAGGTGCTGGTCGCTCTCGCCGGTGGTTGCGATGTCGATCTCGCCGTGGAACTCGACGACGGTCGTGCCCCGCGCGTCCTGGCCGATGGTGCGGACCGCGGGACGCCGGAGGTGTCCGGGCGCCGCGCCATGGCCCGGATCGGATCCTGTTCGCATGGTGGCTGTGATGGCTGTGATCCTCTGCGGCTTCTCAGGTGCGGGGGATGCGGGCGCGGCCCCTTGTTCGGTGCGCGCCCCCTCCGGACCCGGTACGACCGGGTCCGGACGGGGCGGGACAGTCTCTAGCCCACGCCGATGCTGCTCTGGGAGGCGGGGAAGCAGCTGGGCTCGCCCGGGGACAGCATGACCTCCATGGAGTACATCTTGTCCGGGTGCAGGACACCCTTGAGGGAGGGCTGCACCAGCACCAGGGAGTCCCCGTGCGGGATGGCGCTGGGCCGGATCACCATCACGCGTCCGTTCTTCGGATCCTGCGAGGAGACCGTCTCGAGGTTGGCGTTGTCGGTGCGGACCTTGGCGTGGCAGGACTCCGAGGCCCGCAGGACCACGGCCGGCACACCCAGGCTGCGCAGCGCCGCCTGGAGCCCGGACACCTCAGCGCCCGTCACCTGGATGCTGACGGTCCCGTCCTTGCGCGGAACCACCGTGTAGGCGGCGTTGCTCAGGACCGGCGCACCGCCCGGGACCTGGGCGGTGCTCTGGCCCGTTCCGGCTTGCGGGGTGTCGGTGGTACCGGCCGAGTGCGGGATCAGCATCACTGCGGTGGCGGCTGCGGCCAGTCCCAGCGCGGTGACCGCGATCCGCCGCGTGTGGCGCGGCCGCACCGGCACCGCCGCCACGGGCGGCAGGGCCGCGGCACGGGCGGTGAGCTCCTCGGCGAGCTGCTGCTGGAAGTGCACGGGGGTGGTCATGAGTGGGCCTCCGAGACAGCGTGCAGGGATGAGGTGCTCTTGGTGTCGACGCGCTGCAGGGCCATGCGGGCGCGGTGCAGGCGTACCCGGGCGGCGGCCGAGCTGATGCCCAGGGCCTGTGCGGCCTCGCGGGTGGTCAGTCCGTCCAGTGCCACCAGGTCCAGCACCGCGCGCAGCGGCTCGGACAGGGCGGCGTGCCGCGCGGCCAGCTGCCGGGCGTCGCGGGCGGCGTCGATACGGCCCTCGATCGCGCTGACGTCCTCGTCGTCCAGCAGCCGCCGGCCGGCGAGCTGGGCGGTGGCCTGCCGCTCGCGGGCACTGCCCCGGAAGTGGGCGGCCAGGACGTTGCGGGAGATGCCGTAGAGCCAGGCGACCGGTGCGCCGCGGCGGGCGTCGTAGGTGTGCGCTTGTTCGAGCGCCGTCAGGAAGATGTCGGCGGTCAGGTCCGCGGCCAGGTGCGGGCTGTCGGTGCGCCGGGTGACAAAACCGAGCACAGTGTCGAACTGCTGCTGGTAGAACACGGCGAACCCGACCGGATCACGCACGGGTGGCGCTGCTGAATGCTCCGCTTTCACGGACGACTCCTTGAACGGACGAGCAATGCCTTACATCTCTACTTGGCTCGGCCGCCCGAAAGCGTTACATGCCCCCTCCAGCACCGGCTGTTCCACACCCGGCAGCGTCAGGCGGGCAGGATCGTCGCCCCCGGGGCCGGGGACGTCGTGACCCGGGTCGTACGGCAGGTGCCGGAGGCCAGGACGGCCTCGGCGATCTTCTCGGCTTCTTCGGGGGTGGCGGCCAGGAAGGCGCACGTCGGGCCCGAGCCGGAGACCAGGGCGGCCAGGGCGCCGGCCCCGGTGCCCGCGCGGAGGGTGTCGGCGAGGGCGGGGCGCAGGGAGAGGGCGGCGGGCTGGAGGTCGTTGCCCAGGGCGGCGGCCAGTGCGGCGGGGTCGCCGGAGGCGAGGGCTTCGAGCAGGGCCGGGGCCGGTTCGGGGTCCGCGATGTCGGCCGTGGTGGCGCCGGTGCCGGACGCTTCGCGCAGCCGGTCGCACTCGCGGTAGACGGCCGGAGTCGACAGACCGCCGTCCGCGACGGCGAAGACCCAGTGGAACGGTCCCCGCACGTCGAGCGGGGTGAGGATCTCGCCCCGGCCGCGTCCGAGCGCGGCGCCGCCGATCAGGTTGAACGGCACGTCGCTGCCCAGCTCGGCGCAGATGTCCAGGAGTTCGGCCTGCGGGGTGTGCAGTCCCCACAGGGCGTCGCAGGCGAGCAGTGCGCCCGCCCCGTCCGCGCTGCCGCCCGCCATGCCGCCCGCGACGGGGATGTCCTTGGCGATGTGGATGTGGACGGCGGGCTCGATGCCGTGCCGCGCGGCGAGCGCGACGGCGGCCCGGGCGGCCAGGTTCGTGCCGTCCAGGGGGATCTCCGCGGCGTCCGGGCCGGACGCCGTGATCCGCAGGCTGTCGGCGGGGGTGACGGTGACCTCGTCGTACAGGCCCACGGCGAGGAACACGTTCGCCAGGTCGTGGAAACCGTCGGGCCGCAGACCGCCGACGGCCAGCTGCGCGTTGACCTTGGCGGGGATCCGGACGGTGACGGAGGCGGACGCGGCGGCGGGCACGCTCACTGCTCGTCCTCCACCACGACGTCCGCGGCCGGCTTGTCCTCCGCCACGACGGCCGCGACCGGCTTGTGCTCGGCGATGGCCGCGAACTCCTCGACCGTCAGTGCCTCACCGCGCGCCTGCGGCGAGATGCCCGCCGCGACGAGCGCGGCCTCGGCGGCGGGAGCCGAGCCGGCCCAGCCGGCGAGCGCGGCCCGCAGGGTCTTGCGGCGCTGGGCGAAGGCCGCGTCGACGACGGCGAAGACCTCGCGCCGGGTGGCCGTGGTCGGCGGCGGCTCGTGGCGCACCAGCGCGACCAGACCGGAGTCGACGTTCGGCGCGGGCCAGAAGACGTTGCGGCCGATGGATCCGGCGCGCTTCACGTCCGCGTACCAGTTCGCCTTCACCGAGGGCACGCCGTAGACCTTGTTGCCGGGCTTGGCGGCCAGCCGGTCCGCGACCTCGGCCTGGACCATGACGAGGGTGCGTTCGATCGTCGGGAACGTCGCGAGCATGTGCAGCAGCACCGGCACCGCCACGTTGTACGGCAGATTCGCGACCAGCGCGGTCGGCGGCGGCCCCGGCAACTCCGTGACCTGCATCGCGTCGTTGTGCACCAGCGCGAACCGGTCGGCCCGGGAAGGCATCCGTGCCACGATGGTGGGGGTGAGCGCGCCCGCGAGCACGTCGTCGATCTCGATCGCCGTGACGCGGTCGGCCGCTTCCAGCAACGCCAGCGTCAGCGATCCGAGGCCGGGTCCGACCTCGAGGACGGTGTCGTCCGGCAGGACGCCGGCCGTCCGCACGATGCGCCGCACCGTGTTCGCGTCGATGACGAAGGTCTGGCCCCGCTGCTTGGTGGGGCGTACGCCCAGCGCGGCGGCCAGTTCGCGGATGTCGGCGGGACCGAGGAGTGCGTCGGGCTCAGTGGTGCTCACGTACTCAGCGTACGGGCCCGGCAGCCGCCCTCGAGCCGTGCCCCGGCCGCGCGGACCAGCGGCCGGGCCACCGCTCAGCCGCCGAGCTTGCGCCCGCAGACCGGCCACGGGCTGGAGCCGCGCTGGATGTAGAGCCGTTTGGCGCGGAAGGTCTGTTCGCCCGCGGGGGCGTCCTGGGGGCGGCCGCTGCCGCCGAGGCTGTGCCAGGTCCGGGTGTCGAACTGGTAGAGGCCGCCGTAGGTGCCGGACGGGTCGACCGCGTGCGGGCGGCCGCCGGCCTCGCAGTGCGCGAGGCCCTGCCAGTTCAGGCCGTCGGCCCCGGCGACCGAGGTCGGCAGCGGTTTGGTGCCGATCCGGACGACCTGGGTGACGGGCTCCCTGACGATCTCGGAGCGGATGATCCTGGGCCGCTGCTTCACCCCGTTGATCGTCCGGAAGGCGTACGTGACGCGGCGGACACCCGCCTTGCCCGGAGTGTCGACGGCCTCGGTGCCGTGGAACAGCTTGGCGTCCTTGTGCTTCTCCGTGCGGAACCGCACCGGCTCCTCGCGCACCTCCTCGGTGCCGGAGATGCGCAGCACCGAGATGGTCTGGCCCTCGCGGGGGAAGCTCTCGGGGTCGACGGAGGTCGTGTCCTGGTTCTGCAGGGTGATCCCGGACTGGGCGACGACCTCGCGGACGGTGGCGGCGTTGGTGCGTACCGTCCGCTCACGGCCGTCGGCGAGCAGCGTGACGGTCCGCTCGGTGCGTACGTCCAGGTCGAGGCCGTGCCGTCCGATGGACGAGCCGCGCGACGCGGACAGATGCGCGCCCTCGGCGCGGACGCCGAGCTCCCGCAGGGCCTCGTCGACGGTGTCCGCCGTGGTCCACAGCAGGCGGCGGTGGCCGTCGAGGGTGAGCGTGACGGGACGGCCGAAACGGACTTCGACCTGGTCGCCGTCGTGCAGCTCGGCCTGCGGGCCGGGCGCGACGAGGTCGTGCTCGCCCACGGTCACGCCTTGCTGCGCCAGCACCTCCCCGACATCGTCGGCGAAGGTGTGGAGGGTGCGCGGTTCGCCGTCGACGGTGAGCTGCACGTCCTTGTCACCGGCGAGGAACGCGACGGTCCCGCCCGCCAGGAACGCGACGACGAGCGCCTGCGGCAGCAGCTTGCGCAGGGAGTCGGGCCGGAAGTCGGGGCGGGAATCGCGCCGGGAACCTCCCGCGGGAGAGGCCGCGGACGCCGGTTCCGGCCGTCTGCCGTTCCTGGCGGCGCGGCGCGCGGCGGTCCTGGCGCCGACCGGCGCTGCCGCGGGCGCCGGTTCCTGCTCCGGGATCAGCGGAAGGCAGCCGGTCGCCGCCGCCTCGTCGGCCCACGACGAGTTCGGTACGGCGTCCCAGTCGGACTGGTGCGGCAGCCGGGTGCCCGCGGCCTCCGGTACGACCCCCGGCACGGGGGTCGCCGCACCGCGTGCTGCTCGGTGGGTGCCCTGCGCATTGCTCACGACGACTCCACAGGTCCGACGGTCCCCGATCCGGACCGGGACCCTAGCCCACGTTTCGTCACTCTCCAAAACCATCCGGGCACGCTGTGTCGTGATCACGCGTTTCGGGACGGGTGTCGGCCGGAGGGCCGACGGGGGGGCGACGGGGAGGCCTGCGGGGCCGACGGGGATGGCGGCGGCCGTCAGTAGCCGAAGGCCCGCGCCGTGTTCGCCCCGATGGCGGACGCCAGCTCGTCCTCGGGGAGCTGCCTGGCCGCGGCCATCGCCCGCAGAGTGACCGGAATGAGGTACGGCGCGTTAGGCCGACCGCGGTACGGCACCGGAGTGAGGAAGGGCGCGTCCGTCTCGATCAGCAGGAGGTCGAGCGGGGCCACGGCGACGGCGTCCCGCAGGTCCTGGGCGGACTTGTAGGTGACGTTGCCGGCGAAGGACATGTAGTAGCCCTTGTCGGCGCAGATCCGGGCCATGGCGGCGTCGCCCGAGTAGCAGTGGAAGACGACGGTGTCGGGCGCGCCCTCCTCGTCGAGGATGCGCAGCACGTCGGCGTGCGCCTCGCGGTCGTGGATGACGAGCGCCTTGCCGACGCCCTTCGCGATGTCGATGTGCCGGCGGAAGGAGTACTGCTGGGCCTCGACGCCTTCGGGGCCGGTGCGGAAGTAGTCGAGGCCGGTCTCGCCGACGCCGCGGACCTGGGGAAGCGCGGCGAGCGCGGCGATCCGGTCGAGGGCGTCCCGCAGGGCCTTGTCGCCGCCGGGGGTGCGGGCGCCCTGGCGGGACCAGCCGTCCGGATCGCCGTGGACGATCCGGGGCGCTTCGTTGGGGTGCAGGGCGACGGTGGCCCACACGTTCGGGTGCTGGGCGGCGGTGTCGGCCGCCCATTGCGAGCCCTTCAGGTCGCAGCCGACCTGGATGAGGGTGGTGACCCCGACGGAGGCGGCCTTGGCCAGCGATTCCTCGACCGTTCCTTCCTGCATGTCGAGGTGGGTGTGCGAGTCGGCGACCGGGACCCGCAGCGGCTCGGGCACCGGCGGGGCCGCGGACTTCTCGTTCTTCGGGGACATGCCCCGATCCTATGGAGACCCGGGGAGCGGGCGGGACGGGAGGCCGGGCGGACAGGGGGTCGGCGCTTACGGCCCGGGGTCAGGCCGGCCGGGGATTCGGACGGGCCCGGCGTCAGACCGCCGTCAGGCCGTGTCGGCTTCTCCGTGCTTGCGGTGCAGCCGGTGCAGGAGGGACCAGTGGTGCGTGCGGTGCACGGCACGCTCGCCCGTGGGGGTGTTCCACAGCGACATCACATCGGAGACCTGACCCGACCGCATGATCCGCACCTTGTGCCCTCCGCAGTTCAGGCAGGTCGGGCGGGTGAGCGGGGACGGCACCTTCTCGCCGGCGGTCGTGTAGGTGACGAAGGGCTGACCCTTCGCGTCGACATGGTGCTCGATGTCGTACGACTGCTCCCAGCCGTGGCCGCAATTGAGGCACGCGAAGGCGTACGCCTCGGAGACGGTGGTGTCGGATCCGACGATCTCGCTCATGGCAGCTCCTGTTGCCCTCCGGACGAGGCGTCCGGAGCGGGTCTTCCCACTACCAGCGAACGCCTTTCCGGCCGATACCGCAGCAGGGGTATACGACTCTTGGGGCAGTTTTGGGCCGTAAGTGGGTAGTGCGCTACTTTGCTTTGCCCTCGTCCGAGTTTAGGCACGTGACGTACGTCACGACACTTAATAATGCTGTGCATTAGCATGTTCCCATGGCGAGAACATCCGGACCCGAGACCCGCCGCAAACTGCTCCGCGCGGCCGGGGAACTCTTCGCCCTCAAGGGCGTCGACGGCGCGCTGACCCGCGACATCACCCGTCTCGCGGGCCAGTCCAACCCCTCCGCCGTGCAGTACCACTTCGGATCGCGGCAGGGCCTGCTCGACGCCGTCATGGCCGGCCGCCAGGACCGGACGGAAGCGGCGCTCGCACCACGGCTCGCCGAGTTGCTCGCGGACGCGGCCCCGGGGCCGGACCCGCGGGAGGCCCCCGGGCCGGACCTGCGTGCGCTGGTCGCCGCGCTCGTCGACGCCGAGGCGACCGAGCTCGCCACCGACGGCGGACGGCACTGCCTGCTGATCTCCGCACAGCTCAGCCACGAGAGCGGGGTACGCACCCGCACCCCGCATCCGACGCTGGCCGGCACCGGCTACTGGCGGCTCATCTGCCTCATCGAGGACCGCCTCGACGGGCTGCCGGAACCCGTACGCCTGGAACGCCTCGACCTCGCGCTCACCCTGATCGGCGCGGCCCTGGGCGACCGGGCCCGCCAGTACCTCGACGGCACGCGGACCCTCACCGACGAGCCGCTGTTCCTCGCCGACCTCGTCGGCATGACCACCGCCATGCTGCGCGCGCCCGCGCCCGAGACCGTCCCCGAGACCGCGCCCGCGCCCGTCCCCGAGACCGCGTCCGCACCCCGGACCGACCCCGAGACCGACGCCACTCCTCCAACGACGACCCCGACTCCACAGGGAGCTTGAAAATGAACGACCTGACCGGCAAGACCGTCATCATCACCGGCGCGGCCCGCGGCCTGGGGGCCGAGACCGCCCGTCAGGCGGTCGCGGCAGGCGCCAACGTCGTCCTGACCGACGTCCTGGAGGAGGACGGCAGGGCCACCGCCGCCGCGCTCGGCGACCGGGCCCGCTTCCTGCACCACGACGTCACGTCGGAGGAGGGCTGGGCGGCGGTCGCGGACTTCGCGGTCACCGAGTTCGGCGGCGTCGACGGCCTCGTCAACAACGCCGGGATAGCCGAGGGGAAGTTCATCGAGGACGCCTCCGTCGAATACTTCCGCAACGTCCTCGACATCAACCTCACCGGCGTCTTCATCGGTATGAAGACCGTGATCCCCGCCATGAAGGAGCGCGGCGCGGGCTCGATCGTCAACATCTCGTCCGCCGCCGGGCTCATGGGCATCGCCCTCACCGCGGGTTACGGCGCGTCCAAGTGGGGCGTGCGCGGCCTCACCAAGATCGGCGCGGTGGAGCTGGGCACCTCCCGCATCCGCGTCAACTCCGTCCACCCCGGTATGACGTACACGGCCATGACGGCGTCCGTCGGCATCCAGCGGGGCGAGGGCAACTTCCCGAACACCCCGATGGGCCGGGTCGGCGAGGCAGACGAGATCGCGGGCGCCGTGATCTTCCTGCTCTCGGACTCCGCCTCGTACGTGACGGGCGCCGAGCTCGCCGTGGACGGCGGCTGGACGGCCGGTCCGACGGTCAAGTACGTCATGGGTCAGTAGGACGGGGAGGCGCGCGGGGGTCCGGTTCTCAGGCCCCCGCAGGCGCTCCAGGCCCCTTCTCCGCCGCCTTGGCCGCGTTCTTCGCCGCCACCACCGCGTCGAAGACATCGCGCTTCGGCAGGCCGAGCTCCGCCGCCACGGCCACGATCGCCTCCTTGCGGCGCTCCCCGGCCTCCTCGCGCACCATCACCCGCCGCACCAGTTCGGCCGGGCCGAGGTCCGACGGCCCCCGCTCCGGGGCGCCCTCCACGACGACGGTGATCTCGCCGCGCACGCCCTCCGCCGCCCAGGCGGCCAGTTCCTTCAGCGGGCCGCGCTTGATCTCCTCGTACGTCTTCGTCAGCTCACGGCACACCGCCGCGCGCCGGTCGGGACCGAACGCCTCCGCCATCGCCGCCAGTGTGTCGTCGATCCGGTGCGGCGCCTCGAAATACACCAGGGTGCGACGGTCGTCGGCCACCTCGCGCAACCGCGCCAGCCGCTCCCCCGCCTTGCGCGGCAGGAAGCCCTCGAAGCAGAACCGGTCGACGGGCAGCCCGGAGAGCGCCAGCGCCGTCAGCACCGCCGACGGGCCCGGCACCGCCGTGACCCTGATGCCCTTCTCCACGGCCGCCGCCACCAGCCGGTAGCCGGGGTCGGAGACCGACGGCATGCCCGCGTCGGTGACGAGCAGGACGCGGGCGCCGTTCTCCAGCGCCTCGACCAGCTCGGGGGTGCGGGCGCTCTCGTTGCCCTCGAAGTACGAGACGACCCGGCCGGTCGTGTGCACGCCGAGGCCCTGCGTCAGCCGGCGCAGCCGCCGGGTGTCCTCCGCGGCGATCACTTCCGCCGCGAGCAGTTCGGCGGCGAGGCGCGGTGGCGCGTCCTGGATGTCGCCGATGGGGGTCCCCGCCAGAACCAGTACGCCTACGCCTGCCGCTGAGCTAGTCACGGGTCCAGCTTCCCACCCGCCCGCCCTTTGCCCTCAATCGGCGGGCGGCCTGGGGGTGGGGGTGGAGTGGCCTCGAACGCCGGCCGGGCTGAAAAAACGGGGTGGGACGCAGGCAGCCCTGACCGTGGCCGCCAAACGCCGGCCGGGCCGAACGGTCGCCTCGAACTCCCCCAGCCACCCTTGGGAGGTGCCCCCAGGGGCTGAACCGCTGACAGGAAACGCACAGGAAAGGGGAAAAGGGCGGCTTCCTGTCATCGGAGGGTGGGTTCGAGGGTGGAATCCGCATGCCCGGGACCCGAACCGGCATGCGACATCCCTACGATGGCCCGGTGACCAGTGACACCGCGACTCAGGCCGAGCGGGACGAGGGCCTCCTCCACCCGGAGCCGCAGCCCAGCGCATGGCAGCGACGGCTGCGCCGCTTCGGCTATACGGACCGGCCGCACGTGGACGTCCGCGACCGCCTCGTGGTGCCGTTCCCGGAGCCCGGGACCCGGCTCTGGGGTTCGCTGGGCCTGGGCCAGGCGGCGGCGTCGAGGGTGGCGCGGCTGACCGGATGGGGCGGTCCGCTGCTCGTGGCGCTGATGGCGGGCCTCATCCGCTTCTGGCACCTGGGCACCCCGCACGCGGTGATATTCGACGAGACGTACTACGCGAAGGACGCGTGGTCGCTGCTCAAGTTCGGCTACGAGGGCACCTGGACCGACGGCAAGATCTCCAATGCGCAGATCCTGGCCGATCCCCAGATCATCCCGCTGTCGCGCGATCCGGGCTATGTGGTGCACCCGCCGGTCGGCAAGTGGGTCATCGCGGTCGGTGAGCAGCTGTTCGGCCTGAACCCGTTCGGCTGGCGGTTCATGGTCGCGCTGCTCGGCACCCTGTCGGTGCTGATGGTGTGCCGGATCGGCCGCCGGCTGTTCCGTTCCACCGCGCTGGGCTGCCTGGCCGGCCTCCTGCTGTCGGTGGACGGTCTGCACTACGTGATGAGCCGTACGGCCCTGCTCGACCTGGTCATCATGTTCTTCGCGCTGGCCGCGTTCGGCTGTCTGGTCGTGGACCGCGACTGGTCGCGGGCCCGGCTGGCGGCGGCGCTGCCGGTCGGCGAGGACGGTGTGGCGCGCCCGGACCGCCGGGTCGGGGACCGCGGCAGCATGGGCTGGCGGCCGTGGCGGTTCGCGGCCGGGCTGTTCCTGGGCCTGGCGTGCGCGAGCAAGTGGAACGGTCTGTACTTCCTGGCGGCGTTCGGGCTGATGACCATCCTGTGGGACGCCGGCTCGCGCCGGGTCGCCGGCGCCAGGCGCCCGTACGTGGCGGTGCTGCGCAAGGACACCGGCTGGGCGTTCCTGTCCGTCGTGGTCGTCGCCATCGGCACGTACCTGGTCTCCTGGACCGGCTGGTTCGTGAGCAAGGGCGGCTACGGCCGGGACTGGGCGGCACACCGCAAGGGCCTGTCCCCCGACCACATCAAGCTGCCGCTGATCGGCCGGATCGACCTGCACCAGTTCGACATGACGTGGATGCCGGACGCGCTGCGCAGCCTGTGGCACTACGAGTTCCAGGTCTACCAGTTCAACATCGGCCTCTCCACGCCGCACATGTACCAGTCGAACCCGTGGAGCTGGATGGTCCTGGGCCGGCCCGTCTCCTACTTCTACGAGTCGCCGAAGAACGGCGAGGCCGGCTGCACCGCGGCCAAGGGCTGCGCCCGCGAGATCCTCGCCATCGGCACCCCCCTGCTGTGGTGGTCGGCCTGCTTCGCGCTGCTGTACCTGCTCTACCGCTGGGGCTTCCGCCGCGACTGGCGGGCGGGCGCGATCCTGTGCGCCGCGTTCGCCGGCTGGCTGCCCTGGATGATGTACCAGGACCGCACGATCTTCCTCTTCTACGCGGTCGCCTTCGTCCCCTACCTCTGCCTCGCCGTCGCGATGATGATCGGCGCGATCCTCGGCCCCCCGGGCTCCGACGAACGCCGCCGGATGTGGGGCGCGGTCGGCGCGGGCACACTCGTCCTGCTGATTGTCTGGAACTTCATCTACTTCTTCCCGATCTACACGGGGATGCCGATCTCGATGGACGCCTGGCGTGCCCGGATGTGGTTCGACTCCTGGATCTGACGCCGGAGGCCCCCTCGGGGCGGGTTGATCGGAGTGGCTGGTCCTGGGCGCTCGGTCCGCACCTGATATCGACGCCTGCCCGGAATGAGACCCCCTGCGTCACTGCGGTCACGTAAAGTGCGGTGAAGAGCGCTTTCTTTGAACGCGTTCAGTTCACGAGGGGGGACGGGAAATGCAGCGGGGTGCCAAGCTCGGCATAGTCGGTGGAGTGGTCGCCGGGATGCTCGGGGTCGCCGGGTACGGGGTCTACAACGTGCTGGACGCGCTCAACAGCGACAGCACGTCGTCGACGGGCAACGCCGGTTCGGCGAAGAGCACGCAGCCGCCGGACGCCAAGGAGATCACCGGGACCGCGGCCGACTTCCTGGCTGCCTGGGCCTCCGGGGACACCGCGAAGGCCGCGGGCCTCACGGACTCCGTGCAGACCGCCACCACCGCGCTGAGCGGGTACAAGGACAAGGCGCACGTCTCGGCCGTCAAGCTCACCCCGGGTACTCCCGTCGGCGCCAAGGTGCCGTTCAACGTGGCCGCCACCCTGTCGTTCCAGGGCAAGACCTCGCCGTGGGCGTACGACTCCGCCCTCACCGTCATCCGTGGCACGAGCGGCAAGCCCGTCGTGCAGTGGAAGGCCGCCGTCGTGCACCCGAAGCTCGCGGAGGGCGCGAGCCTGGAGACCGGTACCGCCAAGCAGCCGACGCTGGACTTCACCGACCGGCACGACAAGGTCCTCGATCCGGCCAAGTACCCGTCCCTGGGACGGTTCTTCACCCAGCTGCGGACCACCTACGCGTCCAAGGCGACCGGCGGCACCCCTGGTGTCGAGACCTGGATCGACGGCGCGGACGGCGCCGTGACCGAGACGCTGCACGTCATCACCAAGGGCACCGGCAGCAAGTTCCCGACCACGCTGGACGCGGACATCCAGGCGGCCGCCGAGAAGGCCGTCCTGAAGCGGTCGGGGTCGGCCGTGACCGCGCTGGACGTGAACACCGGCGGGATCCTCGCCGTCGCCAACAACCCGGCGACCGGCACCAACCTGGCCTTCGGCCCGAATGCCGCACCCGGATCGACCTTCAAGGTCGTGACGGCGACGGCGCTGCTGAAGGCCGGGCTCACACCCAGCTCCAAGGTGCCGTGCAAGGCGCACGACAACATCGACAATGGCAAGATGTACAAGAACGTGGAGAAGGAGGGCAATGAGCAGGCCGACTTCGCCTGGGACTTCGCCAACTCCTGCAACACCGCCTTCATCTCGCAGGCCCACCGGGTCCCCGGCACCACCCTCCAGAGCACCGCGCACGACGTCTTCGGTCTCAACCAGAACTGGGAGATCGGCGTCAAGTCCGTCAACAGCAGCGTCCCCGGCGGCACGGGCGACGAGCTGACGTCGGAGATGATCGGCCAGGGCAAGATCACCGCGAGCCCGCTGGACATGGCGTCCGTCGCGGCCACCGCCAAGAACGGCAGCTTCCACCAGCCGCGGATCGTGGCCGCCGACCTCATCGCCGGCCGGCCCTCGATCAGCACCACTCCGCTCTCCCCGGGCGTCAAGCGCTCGCTGCAGCGGATGATGCAGCAGACCGCGCAGAGCGGCACCGCCGCCACCGCGATGAGCGGCGTCGGCGGCAACGTGGGCGCGAAGACCGGTTCCGCCGAGGACGGGGAGGGGCAGCCCAACGGCTGGTTCCTCGCCTATCGCGACGATGTCGCCGCGAGCGCCATCGTGCAGAACGGCGGCCACGGCGGCGACTCCGCCGGACCCATCGTCGCGGCCGTCCTCAAGGCCTCGTAAGCCACGTGCGACCGGCGGCCCCCACTAGGGCGGGTTGCGAAAGTCCCGCCTGGCCCACGACGCCTGACACGCGCCCTAGCGCAGCGCCGCCAGGCACTCCCGTACCGCCCGCAGCAGGGCCTGGGCGCGGGGGTCGGACGTGACGTTCTTCTGCATGCCGTTGGTGATGTAGCCGAACCCGATACCGGCGTCCGGGTCCGCGAAGGCCAGCGGGCCGCCGCGGCCGGGGTGGCCGAACGAGGCGGGGCCGAGGAACGGGGAGGACGGGCCGTGCAGCATGTAGCCGAGGCCGAACCGGGTGTTGACGACGAGCACCTGGTCCGGTCCGTCGGACTCGACGGTGCGGGCGCCGGTGACGGTGGCCGGGGCGAAGAGCATCCTGCTCTCGGCGTCGCTCTCCCGGTACCCGTCCACGTTGCCTATCAGGGCCGCGTAGAAGCGGGCCAGTGAGCGGGCGGTGGCGATGCCGTTGGAGGCCGCCAGTTCGCCGGCCCGGTAGGCCGGGTCGTTCTCGTCCGGGAGCGGGGTGATCGCGGCGAAGGCCCGGCGGGTGAGCGAGTCCGGGTTCGCGTAGGCGTCGTGGACCGACTGCTTGGGGCGGGCGCGCAGCCCGCTCGCGGCGGGCGCGGGCGGCGGCGGGACGTCGGCGATCCGCCCGACGCGGTGGGTCTCGCCGGGCGGCAGGCCCACCCACAGGTCCAGGCCGAGCGGCCGGGTGATCTCCTCGGCGATGTACCGGCCGAGGCTGCGCCCGGACGCCCGCTGGACGATCTCGCCGAGCAGCCAGCTGTAGGTCTGGGCGTGGTAGCCGTGGGTGGTGCCCGGCGCGAAGAGCGGGGCCTGCGCGGCGACGGCGCGGGGGCCGGACACCCCGTCGAGGGCCTGTTCCGGGGTGAGGGGCACATCGAGTGCGGGAACGCCTGCCCGGTGCGCGAGGACGTCCCGTACGGTCACCCGGTCCTTGCCCGCGGCCTTGAAGGCCGGCCAGTACGTACCGACGGGCGCGTCCAGGTCGAGTTGGCCGCGCTGGTGGAGGAGGAGCAGGCAGGCCGCCGCCGGGCCCTTGGTGGCGGACCGGACGATCTGCGCGGTGTCCTCCTGCCAGGGCTCGTCACCGTCGGGGCCTGCCGTGCCCGCCCACAGGTCGACGACCTTGCGGCCGTCGCGGTACAGGGCGAAGGCCGCGCCGCGGTCACCGCGCAGCTCGAAGTTGCGTGCGAACGCCTCGCGGACCGGCTCGAAGCCGTCCGTCACCGTCCCATGGACGTCCACCACCGTTGTCGCTCCCGCTCCGCGCCCGACATGAATCCGCACCCCCATGGTGCACGGCGCACCCCCACATCCCAACCCCGGCCTTCCCCGATACCTTCCGGGACCTTCCAGGACCTTCCGGGAACTTGTTGGGAGCGGGCATGAGCCGCGCCCCGCTCGCGGAATCCGAGCGGGGCGCGGCCGGGACCGAACGCAGGACCCGATGGCGGGGACCGGGAGCAGGCCCGGTCCTGGAGCGGTTACAGCGCCGGGTAGGCGTTCTTCATGAGCTCCTGGAACTGGGCGGAGAACCACTTGCCCGCCAGCGGCGAGTCCGGCAGCGCACCGCTCATGCTGTTGCCGTTGCGACCGTTGCCGGTGTAGGTCGGGTCACACATCCGGTCGAATCCCTTGCCCTCGTCGTTCGGGATCGCCGAGCTGGCACCGTCGGACTCACCCGGCGGCTTCACCCACACATAGGCGTCGATCCCGGCTGCGGGAGCCGCGGTCGGCCGTGCGCCGATACCGGCACCGGACTGGTTGCACCAGTTGCCGAGGTGGATACGGCGGTCGAGTCGGCCGCCGTTGACGTATGTGTCCACGGAGGTCGTCGCACCCGGTCCGGTGGGCCGGGCCGCGCCGCCCCAGCCGTTGCGGGAGGTGTCGATCAGCATGCCGAGACCGGAGTTGAAGCCGGTCGTCACCAGGAGGCTGCGCAGCGCCTGGGCGTAGCTCTGCTCGTCGACGTACTGGTTCCAGTCCACCCACTTCGACTGGCGCACGGAGGTGCCGTTCACGCTGTCGGTGATCTTGAAGAACGGCTCGGTCGTCGCGCCGTAGTTGGCGGTGTTGACGATGAAGCCCGCCACGTCGTTGACGGTGGCGCCGCCCGTTGTCGCGGCCTTCAGGAACTCCTGGGCGGCCGGGCCCAGGTTGGTGTCCCAGCCCAGCCAGCCGTGGTGCCCGGCGTCGATGTAGTTGTAGACGTTCGAGTACGCGCCGAGCCTGTGCAGCGCGTAGCCGACGCCGGCCTCGTAGTTGCCGTTGGCCTTCATCGTCGCGCACGCCTCGGTCGAGCCGGCGGTGCCACCCGCGTTGGTGACCAGGTTGGGCAGCGAGTCCGGCTCGACGATCGTGACGATGCGCAGCGCGGCGTAGGCCGGGTCGGCGATGATCGCGGCGATCGGGTCGATGTACTCGGCCTTGTAGCGGGCGAGCTCGGTCGCGCCGAGTTCACCGTTGGAGGCGAGCGCCGCGCAGTCACGGCCCGGCAGGTCGTAGATGACCAGCTCGATGGTGAGCGGCTGTCCCGCGGCCTGGGTGACCGCCTTGTTCAGGTGGGCGCGCAGGCCCATGCCGCCGTTCACGCCGTTGATCGCGGCGATCCGGTCGAGCCATACGGCGGTCGACGTGTTGGCGATACGGCTGCCGCCGGCCTCGGCCGCGGCCTTCGCGGACCACTCGGGGTTGACGTAGCCCTTGGCGCCGGCGTACGGGTTGTCGACCCGGGTGCCGGGCGGCGGGGTCGTCGGAGGCGTGGTCGGAGGCGTGGTGGGCGGAGTGGTCGGTGGCGTCGTGGGGGGCGTGGTCGGCGTGCCGCCGTTGCAGGCGACGCCGTTGAGCGTGAAGGCGGTGGGGCTCGCGTTCGTGCCGCTGTAGGAGCCGTTGAAGCCGAAGTTCGTGGAGCCGCCGGTCGCCAGGGTCCCGTTGTAGGAGAGGTTCTTGGCGGTGACGGCGGCGGCGCTCTGCGCGATGTCCGCGTTCCAGCCCTGGGTGACCTTCTGGTTGCCGGCGAACGACCAGCCCAGCGTCCAAGAAGTGACCGCGGGACCGGTGTTGGTGAGGGTCACCTGGGTGGTGAAGCCGGTGTCCCACTGGTTCTGCACCGTATACGCGACCGTGCATCCGGCCGCCGCGTCCGTGGCGGCCGAGGCGTTGGTGGCGGTGAACGCGGCCGCGGTCCCGCCCGCGGTGGCGATGAGGAGACCTGCGGCCAGCACGGCCGTACGGCGGTGTCGTGGCGGTGGTAGCTGGCGTGGCTGTTGCGCTGCGGCTCTCATGTGCGGACTACCTCCGGAGTGGGGGTGAGCTTTCAAGTCGTCGAGGGAGGTGGTGCGTTGATGCCTGTTGCGGTTACACGCTCTTAACGTGGGAGCGCTCCCATAGTTGAGCGTTGACCAAGTCCTGTCAACGCTTCGAACAGAACCGCCGTCAGCCGGAACCCCGGCCCGCCGCTACGCGGTCGCCGCTGCCGCCGCCCGGCCCGCCGTGCGCCCGGAGAAGATGCAGCCGCCGAGGAACGTCCCCTCCAGCGAGCGGTAGCCGTGCATGCCCCCGCCGCCGAACCCGGCCGCCTCGCCCGCCGCGTACAGCCCGCCGAACGGTTCCCCGCCCGCCCGCAGCACCCGTCCGTCGAGGTCGGTCTCCAGTCCGCCGAGCGACTTGCGCGTCAGGATGTTCAGCCGGACGGCGATCAGCGGGCCCGCCTTCGGGTCCAGGATCCGGTGCGGCGACGCCGTGCGGATCAGCTTGTCGCCGAGGTAGTTGCGCGCTCCGCGCAGCGCCATGACCTGGAGGTCCTTGGTGAACGTGTTGGCGATCTCCCGGTCCCGCGCCTCGATCTCGCGGCGCAGCGCGGTCTCGTCGATCAGCGCGTCCTTGGTGATCGCGTTCATCCCGCGGACCAGCGCCGGCAGATCGTTCTCGACCACGAAGTCGGGACCGTGCTTCTTGAAGGCCTCGACGGGTCCGGTCGCGCCCGGCAGCGCGCGCTTGAGGACCTCGCGCACGCTCTTGCCCGTCAGGTCCGGGTTCTGCTCGGATCCCGAGAGCGCGAACTCCTTCTCGATGATCTTCTGGGTGAGGACGAACCACGTGTAGTCGTAGCCCGTCGTCATGATGTGCTCCAGCGTCCCCAAAGTGTCGAACCCGGGGAACAGCGGCACCGGCAGCCGCTCGCCGCGCGCGTTCAGCCACAGCGACGACGGGCCCGGCAGGATCCGGATGCCGTGCCGCGCCCAGATCGGGTCCCAGTTCTCGATGCCCTCGGTGTAGTGCCACATCCGGTCGCCGTTGATCAGGTTGGCGCCTGCGGCACCGGCCGTGCCGAGCATCAGGCCGTCCACGTGCGCCGGGACGCCGGACAGCAGCTTCTCGGGGGGCGTGCCGAGCCGGGCGGGCCAGCTCTTCCGGACGAGGTCGTGGTTGCCGCCGATGCCTCCGGAGGTGACGATGACGGCCTGCGCCGTCAGGGTGAACGCCTCGAGCACCTCGCGCGAACTGGCCTCACCGCGCTGGGCGCCGTCGGCGACCAGGATCTCGCCGGTCACACCGTCCACCGTGCCGTCGGTCGTGTTCAGCCCGGTCACCCGGTGCCGGAACCGCAGTTCGACGCGGCCCCGCGCGACCGCTTCGCGCACCTGGCGGACGAACGGCTCGATGATGCCGGGGCCGGTGCCCCAGGTGATGTGGAAGCGCGGCACCGAGTTGCCGGGGCCGGTCGCCAGGAAGCCGCCGCGTTCGGCCCAGCCCACCACCGGGAAGAACCGCACGCCGCGCTCGTGCAGCCAGGCCCGCTTCTCACCCGCGGCGAAGTCCACGTACGCCTCGGCCCACTTGCGCGGCCAGTGGTCCTCCGGGCGGTCGAAGCCCGCCGTGCCCATCCAGTCCTGGAGGGCCAGCTCCGGGCTGTCCTTGATGCGCATCCGGCGCTGCTCCGGCGAGTCGACCAGGAACAGCCCGCCGAACGACCAGAACGCCTGGCCGCCGAGCGACGCCTCGGGTTCCTGGTCCACCAGGATCACCTTGCGGCCGGCGGCGGCCAGCTCCGCTGTCGCCACCAGCCCGGAGAGCCCTGCTCCTACGACGATGACGTCCGCGTCCATTGCCATGGCGGTGCCCTCCGGGTTCGACGGTTGGGGGCACGTTACCTCGCGGTAGGGGCCGTCACCGAGCGGGGGTTGAAGCCGAAGGGGAGTTCGAGCCGGTGCGCCCGCATCAGGTCCTCGTCGCAGAGGAGTTCCTGGGTACGGCCGTCGGCGGTGATGACGCCGTCGCTGAGGACGACCGCGCGGGGGCAGAGCTCCAGGGCGTACGGAAGGTCGTGGGTGACCATCAGGACGGTGACGTCCAGCGAGCGGAGGATGTCGGCCAGCTCGCGGCGGGACGCGGGGTCGAGATTGGACGAGGGCTCGTCCAGGACCAGGATCTCCGGCCGCATCGCGAGCACCGTGGCCACGGCGACCCGGCGGCGCTGTCCGAAGGACAGGTGGTGCGGCGGGCGGGCCGCGAAGTCGGCCATCCCGACCTGGTCGAGGGCGGTCATGACGCGCGCTTCCAGCTCCGGGCCGCGCAGCCCCCCGGCGGCGGGCCCGAAGGCGACGTCCTCGCGGACGGTCGGCATGAAGAGCTGGTCGTCGGGGTCCTGGAAGACGATGCCGACCCGGCGGCGGATCTCGGCGAGGTGCTTCTTGCCGACGGGCAGCCCGCCGACGGTGACCGTGCCGGCGCCGCCGGTGAGGATCCCGTTGAGGTGTAGGACCAGGGTGGTCTTGCCCGCGCCGTTGGGCCCGAGCAGCGCCACCCGCTCACCGCGGGCGACGCTCAGGTCGACGCCGAAGAGGGCCTGGTGACCGTCGGGATAGGCGAAGGCGAGGCCGCGGACGTCCAGCGAGGGCGGCATCGGGCCCGCGGCCGGGTCACGGGTCGGTTCGGTGGTCATCTCAGCGTCCATCCTGTCAGGCAGACGGCCAGGGCCAGTACGGGGAGTACGGCGGCGTGCGACCACTGGGCGCGGGTGGCGGTGACGTCGTCGATGACGGGCATCGTGCCGGTGTAGCCGCGGCTGACCATCGCCAGGTGGACGCGTTCACCGCGTTCGTAGGAGCGGATGAACAGCGCGCCCGCGGACTTCGCGAGGACCGGCCAGTGCCGGACGCCGCGGGCCTGGAAGCCGCGCGACTCCCGGGCGATCCGCATCCGCCGCATCTCGTCGGTGATGACATCGCCGTAGCGGATCATGAAGGAAGCGATCTGGACGAGGAGCGGCGGCATCCGCAGCCGCTGGAGGCCGAGCAGCAGCTCGCGCAGCTCGGTGGTGGCGGCGAGCAGCACGGACGCGGCGACGCCGAGGGTGCCCTTGGCCAGTACGTTCCAGGCGCCCCACAGGCCGTTCTCGCTCAGCGACATCCCGAGGACGTGGACCTGCGGGCCGGTCGCGACGAACGGCAGCAGGACGGCGAAGGCCACGAACGGCACCTCGATGACGAGCCTGCGGAGCAGGAACGCGATCGGGACGCGGGCACGGAACGCGACGGCCACGAGCAGCACCGCGTACAGGCCGAAGGCCCACATCGCCTCGCGCGGGGTGGAGACCACGACGAGGACGAAGCCGAAGACGGCCGCGATCTTGCAGTGCGGGGGCATCCCGTGCACGGGCGAGTGCCCGTGCCGGTAGAGCCGGTGCGCGTGTCCCGCGCCCATCGTCAGGCCCCCTGGCCCTGGATCGGGTGGACGGTGTGCCTGCGGCGGCGCCGTACGACGATGAAGACGCCGGAGCCGACGGTCAGGGTCGCGCCGACGCCGATGACCCCGGCGAGGCCGCCCGACAGCCGGGCGTCGCCGACGTCCTTGACGCTGTAGCCCGCGAGCGGGGAGTCGTCGTTCGCGTGCGGCTTGGCCTTCTCGTCGATGCCCTTGTCGTGGGCGACCTTCTCCAGGCCGTCGGGGCTGGCGGAGGCGTAGTAGCTGACGCCGCCCGCGAGGGCGAGTGCCGCGATCAGGCCCGCGATCCAGACCGGCCGGTTGGAGCGGCCGGCGGGGGCCGGGGAGGTCACGACGGCCGCGGGCGCCGGGGTGGCCACGGTCACGGCCGCCGGACGGGCCTCGCCCGGCACCAGCGGGGCGCCAGTCGGCGTGGTGCGCAGCTCCAGCGGCTTGCTCAGCCCCCGGGCCCCGTAGACCAGGTCGGGGCGGACGGCGACGACCGCGCCGACGGTGGCGGCGGTGATCGCGGCCTCGCCGATGCCGATCAGCACATGGACGCCGACCATCGCGGTGGCGACCTTGCCGATCGGCACGTCGGTGGTGCCGCCGAGCCAGTAGATCGTGGTGAACGCGACGGCGGCGGCCGGCACCGAGACGACCGCGGCGGCGAACGAGGCGACGGTGATGGAGGCCCGGCTGCGCGGCAGCACCTTCACCAGTCCGCGGAAGATCGCGTAGGCGACGACGGTCGTCACGATCGCCATGTCGGTGATGTTGGTGCCGAGCGCGGTGAGCCCGCCGTCCGCGAACAGGACGCCCTGCATCAGCAGGACCACGGACACGCACAGGACCCCCGTGAAGGGGCCGACGAGTATCGCCGCGAGCGCGCCGCCCAGCAGATGGCCGCTGGTGCCGGCGGCCACCGGGAAGTTCAGCATCTGCACGGCGAAGATGAAGGCGGCCACCAGGCCGGCGAGCGGCGCGGTGCGCTCGTCCAGCTCGCGGCGGGCGCCCCGCAGGCTGATCGCGACGGCCGCGACGGCCACGACACCGGTCGCCGCCGACACCGGGGTGTCGATGAATCCGTCGGGTACGTGCATGGGGGTCCCCTCGAGTACTGCCTGGTCAACCGTTCGATGATAGTGGCTACCTGCAATCGATGTGCAAGAGCGCTTCTGGTGCATCGGGAGCGCGTACGAGTTGCCCGCGCCCCCCATGCCCAGAACCATGGGGTAGGTGAGCGATGGCGCGTATCTCCGGTATCCGCATATTCATGGCGAACTGCTGTGCTTCGTCGCCGAGGACGATGTCTGGGTCGCACCGCTGGGGCGGCCGGGTGGCGTTCCCGGCCGGGCCTGGCGGGTCACGGCCGACCGCACGAGGGTCGGCTCGCCACGCTTCTCGCCGGACGGCTCCGCCATCGCCTTCACCTCGTGGCGCAGTCTGGACCCGGAGATCCACCTCGCCCCGGTGGACGGCGGCCCGGCCCGCCGGCTGACGTACTGGGGCAGCTTCGACACCCGGGTGTGCTCCTGGACGCCCGACGGGCAGGTCCTCGCGGTCTCCTCGCACGGCCAGCCGTTCTCGTACTTCTCCTGGGCCCACAGCGTGCCGACCGACGGCGGTCCCGGCGGCCGGCTGCCGTGGGGCCCGGTCTCGGACATCGCGGTGAGCGACGTCGCCGGGGAGCGCCACACCCTGCTGCTGAGCGGCACCCCGCCGCACGAGCCGCACGCCTGGAAGCGGTACCGGGGCGGGGCGACGGGGCGGCTGTGGCTGCACGGCGAGCGGCTGGTGCCGACGATCGACGGGCATCTGAACTCGCCGATGTTCGTGGGCGACCGTATTTGCTTCCTCTCCGACCACGAAGGCGTCGGCAATCTCTACTCGTGCGCTCCGGACGGTACGGACCTGCGCCGCCATACCGACCACGCGGACTTCTACGCCCGCAGCGCCTCGACCGACGGGGAGCGGGTCGTCTACCAGTGCGCGGGCGAGCTGTGGATCGTCGACGACCTCTCCCCCGGCGCCCGGCCCCGCAAACTGGACGTCCGGCTGGGCGGCCCGCGCGCCGGCCGGCGGCCCTACCAGGTGCCGGCCGCGTCCAACCTGGACGGCCTGGCCTGCGACCGGACCGGTCGCGCCAGCGCGGTCTGCGTCCGCGGCAGCCTGTACTGGCTGACCCACCGCGACGGCCCGGCCCGCACCATCGCCGACGAGCCGGGCGCGCGCGTCCGGCTGCCCGAGATGCTCGGGGACACCGGCCGGATCGCCTTCGTCACGGACGCGGAGGGCGAGGACGGCATCGAGATCGCCCATCTGCCGGGCCGGGCCAGCCGTCCGGCGGTCCGCGCGGCGCTGGAGGGCCTCGACGAGGACGACGACGGCAACGCCCTGGACCAGGACGACGAGGCCGGGGAGACCGCCACTCCCCTGGACACCCCCGCGGTCTCCACCGGCACCGCCGGCCGCGCCGCCGTGACCGGCACCGGGCCCCGGCTCGGCGTCGGCGAGCTGGGCCGCGTACTGGAGCTGGTCTCGTCCCCGGACGGCCGCACCCTCGCCGTCGCCGCGAACGACGGGCGGCTGCTGCTCGTCGCCACCGGCGAGGGGGGCGATGCGGGCGGAAACGGCGACGAGGACGACGGAGACGGAGACGGCTTCGCGACCGACCCCGACCACGCGAGCAGCTCGTCCGGGACCGTGGCCGAGCTGATCAGGTCCACGAACGGCCCCGTGCGCGACCTCGCGTTCTCCCCCGACTCGGCCTGGCTGACCTGGTCGCACCCCGGGATCGGCCGGTCGCTGCGCTCGGTGAAGATCGCCAGACTCGCGGACCGCACGATCATCGACGTGACGAACGGCCGCTTCGAGGACGAGCAGCCGGTCTTCACCCTCGACGGCCGCTATCTGGCGTTCCTGTCGTGGCGCGGCTTCGACCCGGTCTACGACGTGCACACCGGCGATCTGTCGTTCCCGCTCGGCTGCCGCCCCTACCTCGTACCGCTGAACTCCGCGACGCCGTCACCGTTCGCGCTGCCCGTCGACGGCCGGCCGATCGGCGGCGGCCTGGACCCGGCGGAGAGCGGCGGGGACGGTCCGGTGGTGGTCGAGACGGAGGGGCTGGCGAGCCGTGTCACGCCGTTCCCGGTCCCGGCGTCCAAGTACTCGGCGCTGGAGCCGGTGCACGACGGCCTGGTGTGGCTGCGCTGGCCGATCTCCGGCGCGCTCGGCGAGACGTTCACCAACCCGACGGACCCGTCCGCGCGTCCGACCCTGGAGTACTTCAACCTGGGCAAGTCCAAGCGGACCGAGCTGGTCCACCACATGGACTGGTACGCGGTCAGCGGGGACGGCAAGCGGCTGGCGGTCTTCGACGAGGGCGATCTGGCCGTCCTGCCGGCCACCGAGCGCGGCGACGACGACTCGACGGTCTACGTCGACATGCGGCGGATCCTGCACGAGGTCGACCCGCCCTCGGAATGGCAGCAGTCCTACGCCGAGGCCGGCCGGCTCATCCGGGACTACTTCTGGGCCCCCGACATGTGCGGCATCGACTGGCCCGCGATCCTGGACCAGTACCGTCCGCTGGTCGAACGGGTCGCCACCCCCGACGAGTTCGCCGATCTGCTGCGCGAGGTCCTCGGCGAACTGGGCACCTCGCACGCGTACGTCAGCCCCGCCCGCCGCAACGAGGGCCCGGCGCACTACCAGCGGCCGATCGGGCTGCTCGGCGCCAACTTCCAGCACAACAAGGACGGTACGTGGACGGTGGTGCGGATCCTGCCCGGTGAGTCCTCGGACTCCAAGGCCCGCTCCCCGCTGGCCGGCACCGGAATCCGCGAGGGCGCGGTGCTCACCCATATCGACGGGCGCCCCGTCGACCCGTGCGCGGGACCGTATCCGCTGCTCGCGGGCGCGGGCGGCACGACCGTGGAGCTGACGTTCACCCCGCCCGGCGAGGGGCATCCGCGCCGGGTCGCCGTCGTCCCGCTGATCGACGAACGGCCGCTGCGCTACCAGGACTGGGTCGCCAAACGGCGGGCCGTCGTACGGAATCTGAGCGGCGGCCGGTGCGGCTATCTGCACATCCCCGACATGGGCGGCTCCGGCTGGGCGCAGTTCAACCGCGATCTGCGGATGGAGGTCGCCTACGAGGCGCTCATCGTGGACGTACGGGGCAACGCGGGCGGGCACATCAGCGAACTCGTCGTCGAGAAGCTCACGCGCACCATCCTCGGCTGGGACCTGACCCGCAACGCGCAGCCCGTCTCGTACGCGAGCCAAGCGCCGCGCGGTCCGGTCGTCGCGCTCGCCGACGAAGCGACCTCATCCGACGGCGACATGATCACCGCCGCGTTCAAACTGCTGGGCCTCGGCCCGGTGGTGGGGCTGCGGACGTGGGGCGGCGTGGTCGGGATGACCGGCCGGCACAAGCTGGGGGACGGCACGGTGATCACGGTGCCGATGAACGCGGGCTGGTTCGACGCGTACGGGTGGGGCGTCGAGAACTACGGCGTCGACCCCGATGTCGAGTCCCTGCGCACCCCGTTGGACTGGGCGGAGGGGCGGCACGCCCAACTGGACGTGGCCGTCGACACGGCCCTCGCGCTGCTGGCCGAACACCCCGCCGTCACCCCGCCGGACCTCTCCCGGCGCCCGGACCGCCGCCGCCCGCCGCTGCCGCCGCGCTGATCAGGTCGCCGTCAGGGGTGAGAGGGAATCGGAACAGCATGAAGGGGCGCACCCTTGACGGGTGCGCCCCTTCACCGTTCGCGCCGCGCAGGCGGACTAACTCCAGTTGTCCTGGGCGTCCTCGGCCGCGTCCCGGGCCTTGTCCTGGCCCATTTCGCGCATGTCGGCAGCCTTGTCGCGGGTCTCGTCCTCCATCTCGGCGGACTTGTCCTGCTGCTCGCCCATGGCCTCCTTGGCCTTGTTCGAGAGGTTGCCGGCCTTGTCCTTGAACTGGTCGAAAGCGCCCATGATCACTCCTCCTGGAGTTTGTGGGGATGGGGCCTCGACCAGACTGACACGGGTGGACATGCCTCGCATGTCGGGAGGAAATACCCAGGTCAGCTACCCTTTTGTCACCCTACGGAGCGTGATGACTGCGCCGCCTCGTCCGCCTCTCCGCCCCGTCCGACGAGCCCCCGCCGGGTGCCCGCCGTGGCGGCGAACCGCGGCTCGGCCCTGCGCATCTCCCGCTGCCCGAGCGCACCGCCGATGACCGACGGCAGATAGCCGCGCACCGACTGCATGCCACGCAGCCACCACTGCGCGTACACATGCGGCGAGCGCCGCTCGATCCCGGCCACGATCCGCTCGACGGCCGGCTCCAGCGGATACGTACGGTTCGCCGGCCAGGGCAGCTTGGCGCGCATGTGGCGCATGAGCTCGTCCTCGTCGGCGCCGCGCACCATGTCGGTGTCGGTCCAGCTCAGATACCCGACGCCGACCTTGACGCCCTTGTGGCCGACCTCGGCGCGCAGGCTGTGCGCGAACGACTCGACGCCCGCCTTGCTCGCGCAGTACGCGGTCATCATCGGGGCCGGGGTGATCGCCGCCAGCGACGCGATCTGCAGCAGATAGCCGCGCGAGGTGAGGAGCGCGGGCAGGAAGGCGCGGGCGGTGGTGACACTGCCCAGCAGGTTGACGTTGATGACCCGTTCGAACGCGACGGGGTCGGAGTCCAGGAACGGACCACCGGTCGCCACACCCGCGTTGGCGACCACGACGTCGATCCGCCCGAAGTGCTCCAGGATCTCGGCGGCGGCCCGCCGCATCGCCTCGAGGTCGGTGACATCGGCGACCCAGTGCGCCGCGCCGCCGCCGAGGCCCTCCGCCACCAGCTTGAGCTGGTCCGGCTCCAGGCCGACCAGCGCCAGCTTGGCACCGCGGCGGGCGAGCTTGCGCGCGAGCATCTCGCCCACCCCGCGGGCGGCGCCCGTGACCACCACGACCTGTCCGTTCAACGACTGGCTCATACCGTCTGCTCCTTCACGGAAAGGTTCTCCTGGACCGGCAGGTGGTCCCTGACCAGACCGCGGACGACGCCCGCGACCGCGGCCGTGCCTTCGATGGGTGTCATGTGGCCGAGGACTTCGAGTTCGGTCAGCCCGACGCAGTGGGGCAGCGCGGCGGCCATGCCGCGCGCGTGCACCGGCGGGGTCAGCTTGTCAGCCGTGCCGACCAGGACAGCGGTCGGCGCGGTGATCCCGCGGAGCGCCGCGTCCAGGTCGAGTCCCGCCAGCACCCGTCCCCACGCGGAGCGCGGCCGGGTCCCGCAGGCATGCACGATACGGGCGGTCGCGGCGACCTGTTCCGGGGTCGAACCCGCCGCCATCACGCCGTACTTGAGCGCGGCGCGCGACATCCCGCTGACCGGCCCGAGCGGGGCGCGCGAGCCGAGCAGCAGCCGGTGGAAGCGGTCCCGGACCTTCTGGGAGCGGATCCGCTGCGGCAGCACCTGGGTCTCGGCGAGCAGCCGTCCGCTGCCGGTGCTGGCCAGCAGGGTGGCGGCCGTGCGGGAGCGGACGGCGGCGCGGCCGGAGGCGGCCATCAGCGTCATCCCGCCCATGGAGTGGCCGACCAGCACCGCCCGTTCCCCCTCGGGAACGACGGCCTGCAGCACCGCCGACAGATCGTCGGCCAGTACCCGTGTGCTGTAGCCGGTGCGGTGCGGTGTGCCGCTGCGGCCGTGTCCGCGCTGGTCGTAGGCGACCACCCGGAAGTCGGCCGCGAGGTCCCGGATCAGCGGCGCCCAGAAGATCGTGGAACAGGTCCAGCCGTGGATCAGGACGACGGTCGGCCGGTCGGCGGGCCCGTGCTCCTCGACGTGGATCCGGGTGCCGTCCGCCGAGTTCACGGCGAGCTCCCGGCGGGGAGCGGGGAGGGTGAACGGGCTGTCCGCCGCCGCTGCGCTCTTTGCGGTGATCCTGCTCATGACGCGGGCACCTCCACGGGCTCCACCGGCTCCGCCGTGCGCACGGGCGCCGGCACCAGGTCGTACTCTGCAAGCCTCAGTTCGCGGGTGGCCCGCCGGAATTCGGCCGTCGTGCCGGGCCAGGCCGTCGTGTTGCGGCCCTCGGCGTCCAGGTACCAGCTCTTGCAGCCGCCGGTGTTCCACACCGTCCGCGCGGTGCGCCGCTGCATCTCGGCGTTCCACGCCCTGACCGCCGCCGGCTTGGCGTCCAGCGCGGCCGCCCCGGTCCGCTCCAGGGTGCGCAGGTAATCGGCGACGTAGTTGATGGACGACTCGATCATCAGGATCATCGAGCTGTTCCCGAGGCCGGTGTTGGGGCCGATGATCAGCAGCAGGTTCGGGAAGCCGTCGATCGTGGTGCCGCGCAGCGCCGCCATCCCGTCCTTCCAGTGCTCGGCCAGCGATCGGCCGCCGACGCCGGTGATCCGGTCGCCGATCGGCATGTCCGTCACATGGAAGCCGGTGCCGAAGACGATCGCGTCGACCTCGCGCTCGGTGCCGTCCGACGTGACGATCGTCGAGCCGCGCACCTCCTTGAGCGCCGAGGTGACCACCTCGGTGTTGGGCTGGGCGAGCGCCGGATAGTAGTCGTTGGAGAGCAGGATCCGCTTGCAGCCGATGGTGTAGTCCGGCGTCAGCTTCGCCCGCATCACCGGGTCCTTGATCGCGCGCCGCATGTGGTTCTTCGCGATCTGCTCGGTCGCCTTCATCAGCTGCGGGCGCTTGACGAACGCGCCGACCTGGAACTCCCTGATCAGCCAGAGCAGTCCGCGCCGCGCCTTCGCGGTGCCCGGCACCGTGCCGTGCAGCCACCGCTCGGCCTTGTTGATGCCGCGGTCCATCCGCGGCATCACCCACGGCGGGGTGCGCTGCAGCACGGTCAGCGACTTCACCTGCGGCTGGATGGACGGCACGATCTGGATCGCGGAGGCGCCGGTGCCGACCATCGCGATGCGCTTGTCCTTGATGTCGAAGTCGTGGTCCCAGCGCGAGGAGTGGAAGACCGCGCCGGGGAACGTGTCGAGGCCCGGGATGTCCGGCAGCTTGGGGTCGGACAGCGGGCCGGTGGCGGAGACGACGACATCGGCCGTCAGGTCGCCCTGCGTGGTCCGTATGTGCCAGTGCTTGGCCTCGTCGTCCCAGCTCGCCTGGAGCACCTCGGAGTCGAACCGCAGATGCGGCCGCAGCCCGAAGGTGTCGGTGACCCGCTCCAGATAGGCGCGGATGTGCGGCTGTCCGGAGAACGTACGGGGCCAGTCCGCGTTCGGCGCGAAGGAGAACGAGTACAGGTGGGAGGGGACGTCGCAGGCGCATCCCGGGTAGCTGTTGTCCCGCCAGGTCCCGCCGACCGAGCCGGCGCGTTCGAGGATCACGAAGTCCGTGATGCCCTCCCGCCGCAGCCGGACGGCCGCGCCGAGCCCGCCGAACCCTGATCCGATCACCGCCACCCGCACGTGCTCAGCCATGGCGCCGCCTCCCTGCCTCAATCACGCCAGCAATCACTGGCACGATCCGTACGGTAGACCACTGCGGTTACCGGCGGTAGGGGTCAGGCCCACCCAAGACGAAACGGACCCCGGGCGGGGTGTGCGCACCCGCCCGGCACCCGCGCACCGGCCCCGGCGCGCTCCGGGGAGCGCATAGGCTGACGAGGTGGCCGAGGACGTGCAGGAGACCAGGGAGCAGCCCGAGGAGCGGAAGCCGGGGCAGGAATACCGGATGGAGGCACTGGCCGAGGCGGCCGGTATCCCCGTGCGCACCGTTCGCTTCTACCGCGAGCGCAAGCTCATCCCGCCACCGCGCCGCGAGGGCCGTATCGCCTGGTACAACGAAGCCCATCTCGCCCGCCTGCACACGATCGCCGCCCTCCTGGAGCGGGGCCACACCCTCGGCGGCATCGCCGAGCTGATCGGCGCGTGGGAGAACGGCCGGACCCTCGACGGCGTCGCCGAACTCCTGGGCCTGGAAGGCGCGTTGATCACGCCCTGGTCGGAGGAGACCCCGGTCAGGCTCACCCCCGAGGCCCTCGCCGACTACTTCGGCGAGGACGTCACCCCGGAGAACCTGACGACGGCCCTCGACATCGGCTACATCGCCGTCGACGGCGAGAACGTCGTCCACACCAGCCGCCGGCTGCTCGACGCGTCGGCCGCCCTGGTCCGCGAGGGCGTCCCGCTGGCCGCCGTGCTGGAGACGGGCCGCGCCGTACGCGTCCATGTGGACGCGCTCGCCGATCTGTTCACGGTGCTCATCCGCAAGCACGTGGTGGACGCCGCCGCCGTCGACCACCTGCCGCCGGGCGAGGTGACCCGGCTCGCCGAGGCGCTGGAACGGCTGCATCCGCTGGCCAAGAACGTGGTCGACGCGGAGCTGTCGCTGGCCATGGACCGGCGCGTCAGGACCGAGCTGGAGAGCTGGCTGCAGGACCACGCGGCGCCCGGGGCCGCACCCGGCCCGACCCCGCCGGAGGACCCGCCGGCCACCCCCGCTCCATAAGTCGCACTTTCGGCCGCCCCGCTCCGACCGAAGAGCGGACCCGGCGGCCGTACCAGCGGTGGCGGAACCCGGCACCGCGTCCAATCCTGAGGGGGACCCGCCCCCTGCGCAGGAGGTACCGGCCCGATGACCACGCTCGCCGAGGCCGGACCCGCGACGGGACCGCCCACGGGCCCGTCCTCGCTCAGCCGCCGCCAGACCAACGTCGTCTTCGTGACGATCGTCCTCGGCATGCTGCTGGCGGCACTCGACCAGACCATCGTCTCCACCGCCCTGCCGACCATCGTCGCGGACCTCGGCGGCGCCGGTCACATGGCCTGGGTGGTGACCGCGTACCTCCTGGCCGAAACCGTCTCCACCGTCCTCGTCGGCAAGTTCGGTGACCTGTTCGGCCGAAAGATCGTCTTCCAGCTCAGCGCGGTCGTCTTCGTCGGCGGATCCGTCCTCGCGGGCGCCGCCAACGGCATGGGCATGCTGATCCTCGCCCGCGCGATCCAGGGCATCGGCGGCGGCGGTCTGATGGTGACCGCGATGGCCCTGATCGCCGACGTCATCCCGCTGCGCGAACGCGGCAAGTACCAGGGCGCGCTCGGTGCGGTCTTCGGCGTCACCACCGTGGTCGGCCCGACGCTCGGCGGGCTCTTCACCGACCACGCCTCCTGGCGCTGGTGCTTCTACGTCAACGTGCCCGTCGCCGTCGTCATGCTCGTGATGGCCGCGCGGACGATCCCCTCGGTCAAGGCCGCCACCCGCCCCACCATCGACTACCTGGGCATCGTGCTGGTGGCGCTCGGCGCCTCCGGTCTCGTGCTGGCCCTGGAGTGGGGCGGCAATGAGTACGCGTGGGGCTCGGCGACCATCATCGGCCTCTTCGTCGGCTCCGTCGTGGCGCTCACCGCGTTCGTCTTCGTGGAACTGCACGCCAAGGAACCGATGCTCCCCATGCATCTGTTCCGCAGCCCCGTCTTCACGATCTGCTCGGTGCTGAGCTTCATCGTCGGCTTCGCGATGCTGGGCGCTCTGACCTACCTGCCGACGTATCTGCAGTACGTGGACGGGGTGTCCGCGACGATGTCGGGCGTCCGCACGCTCCCCATGGTCGTCGGGCTGCTCGGCACCTCGATGCTCTCCGGCATCGTCGTCAGCCGCACCGGCCGGTACCGGATCTTCCCGATCGTCGGCACCGGCGTCATGGCCATCGGCCTGTACCTGATGTCCACCATGGGCCCGTCCACCGGCGTCTGGCTGGAATCCCTCTACATGCTCGTGCTCGGCCTCGGTATCGGGCTGGCCATGCAGGTGCTCACCATCGCCGTGCAGAACACCGTGCCCTACCACGAGCTGGGCTCCGCGACCTCGGGCGTCACGTTCTTCCGGACCCTGGGCAGCGCCTTCGGCACCGCCATCTTCGGCACGCTCTACAGCAACCAGCTCGGGCCCAACCTCGAAAAGGCCTTCGCCCAGTCGCCCGGCATCAGCCCCGCCGCCGTACAGAGCCCGGCCGCCCTGCACGCGCTGCCCGCCGACCGCATCACCCATATCGTCGACGCCTACGCCGACACCGTGAACTACGTCTTCCAGTGGGTCGTACCGGTCGCCCTCGTCGGCTTCGTCGTCGCCTGGTTCCTCAAGGAGGTGCCGCTGCGCGACAGCGCCAGGGCCGGCGCCTCCGACATGGGTGACGCCTTCGCCGCCCCCAACTCCGCGGACGCCGACCGGCAGCTGGAGCGCTCCATCGCCCGCGTGATGCGCCGGGCCAAGGCCGAGGAGCCGGTCTCGCTGCGGATCCTCGCCGACTCGGGCAGCCACCTCACCCCCGGTCAGGCCTGGGCCCTCGGGCAGATCCACTGGCGCGGCAAACTCCAGGGCGGAGCCCGGCTCAGCACCGTCGCCAAGGCCCACCGGATGCCCGGAGAGGTCCTCGAACCGGCCTTCTCCAGGATCGCCCAGGCCGGCTACGCCGATTTCGACGGCGAGCAGCTCGCCATCACCGACTCCGGCCGGGCGCAGATCGACCTCCTCGCCGGAGCGTGGCGCCGCTGGCTCGACGAGCGCCTGGACGACTGGGACGTCGCGGATCCGGCCGACCGGGCGCGCCTCGACCGGGCCGTCGACGGCATCGCACGCCGCCTCCTGGACGAGGAGGAGGCGCATCTCGAGCGCACCGCGCTGTGAACTGCGAAGGTGGAGAAAGAGCCGCAGGCACGGCAGCACCGCACCGCCTGATGACCACACCGCCCGATCACCGCATCGCCGCATTGAGGAGGCACCCCATGGACCAGCCCGACGACACCAAGGCAGAACAGGCGATCCTCTCCAGGATCAAGGCCATGGTCGCGGACGAGAAGGCCCTGCGTGAGCAGCTGACCGACGGCAGTATCGACGTGGCCACCGAACAGGCCAGGCTCGGCGCCCTGGAACGCGAGCTCGACCAGTGCTGGGACCTGCTGCGCCAGCGCCGCGCCAAGGGCGAGGCCGGCGAGGACCCGGGCCAGGCCACCGTCCGGTCGGAAATCACCGTGGAGGGCTACACCTCATGACGGGAAGCGCCGAAGTGCCGATTCCCGAGGGGGCGAAGGCCTATCCGGGGAACGGCATCACGGTCACCTTCGAGGCCGGCCGCTGTCTGCACTCCGGTGAGTGCGTGCGCGGCCTCCCCGAGGTCTTCGACACCGCCAAGCGCCCGTGGATCCGGCCCGACCGCGCTCCCGCCGATCTCGTCGCGCAGGTCATCCGGCGCTGCCCCTCGGGCGCGCTGCAGTACCGGCTCGACGGCGGGCACCCCGAGGAGCCGACCCACCCGACCGAGATCAGCCGCTCCTCCTCCGGCGGCATCACCATCCGCGGCGACCTCGTCATCCATACGGACGGCGAGGCCAGGACCGAGACCCGCGCCGTCCTGTGCGGCTGCGGCGCCACGGGCCACGCGCCGTACTGCGACCGCACCGGCCCGTGCGGAACGGCGACCGGCTGACGGGCTGTTCCGCACGGGCCGTTCCGTACGGGCCGTTCCGCACGGGCCCGAGGGCCTGTCCGGCCAGGATTCAGGACGTGAACAACGCCTGCATCTCGCCGTATCCGGGCCCCTCCACCACCGGGGTGCAGGTGCCGTCCGTCAGGAACTCACGTGCCTCCTGCCGCACCACGCCGTACGCGGCCTCGGCCATCCGGCCGCCGATGCTGACGCGCGCCGCTCCGGCGCCGCCGAGTTCGGCGACGGACGGGCCGCCCGGTCCTGTGAGGATGTTGAGCGGGGCGGCGATGCCCTTCGCCAGTTCGGCGACGACCGCGAGATCGGTCACCCCGGGGACGAAGATCCCGTCCGCGCCCGCCTCGATGAAGGCGGCGGCACGGTCGAGCGCCACCCCGAGCCGCGACTCCGGCGCGCCGACGGCACCGAGGTAGACATCGGTGCGCGCGTTGATGAAGAGCGGGACGCCCGCCTCGTCCGCGGCCTTGCGGGCGGCGGCGATCCGTTCCACCTGCTCCGCGAGGGTGCGCAGCGGCTCGGGCCCGTTCACGAGCGCGTCCTCGATGTTGATGCCGGCCGCCCCGGCGGCGAGCACCCCGCGTACGGTCTCGGCGACACCGGCCGCGTCGTCCGCGAAACCGCTCTCGATATCGGCGGACACCGGCACGCCGACCCCTGCCGCGACCCGGCCGATGAGCGCGAGCGCCAGCTCGCGGGGCAGCCGGTCGCCGTCGGCGTAGCCGAGGCTCCAGGCGACGCCGCAGCTGGTGGTGGCGACGGCGGCCGCCCCCGCCTCCTCGATGATCCGCGCGCTGGCGACGTCCCAGGCGTTGGCGAGGGCGAGCGGCCGGTCGGCGGTGTGCAGGGAGTGGAGGAGCTGGGCCTTGTCACGGAGGTTCGACGTAGTCATGGGGACAGTCCATCACCGCCCTGTGACATCGTCCGGCAGTTCTGCGACATCGACGTCGACATCCACGTCGCGGTGCGGAGGCCGGGCTACCCGCGAGCTACATGTCGGATTCTCGCTAGACCGGTGCCGTGACCCGGGGCGATGCTTGAGCCATGCACACCGACTTCGAGCGCTGCGTACGAGCCGTGCAGTCGAAGGACGCCCGGTTCGACGGATGGTTCTTCACCGCGGTGCTGACGACCAGGATCTACTGCCGGCCCAGCTGCCCCGTGGTGCCGCCCAAGGTCAGGAACATGAGCTTCTACCCGAGCGCGGCGGCCGCGCAACAGGCCGGCTTCCGGGCCTGCAAGCGCTGCCGGCCGGACGCGAGCCCGGGTTCGCCGCAGTGGAACGAGCGGGCGGACCTCGTGGCCCGGGCCATGCGGCTGATCGCGGACGGCGTCGTCGACCGGGACGGCGTCCCGGGGCTCGCCGCCCGGCTCGGCTACAGCACGCGGCAGGTGGAGCGGCAGCTGCTCGCCGAACTCGGCGCGGGGCCACTGGCGTTGGCGCGGGCACAGCGCGCGCAGACCGCCCGGCTGCTGATAGAGACGACGACGCTGCCGATGGGGGAATCCGCCTTCGCGGCGGGCTTCTCCAGCATCCGCACCTTCAACGACACCGTTCGCGAGGTCTTCGCCCTCTCCCCCACCGAACTGCGCGCCCGCGTCGCCAAGGGCCGCCCGGCCGCCACACCCGGCGAACTGTCGCTGCGGCTGCCCTTCCGGGCCCCGCTGTGCCCGGACAACCTCTTCGGACATCTGGCGGCGACGGCGGTGCCTGGCGTCGAGGAGTGGCGCGACGGCGCGTACCGCCGCACCCTGCGGCTGCCGCACGGCCCCGGCATCGTCAGCCTGCGCCCGCAGCCCGATCACATCGCGTGCCGGCTGCGCCTGACGGACCTGCGCGATCTGGCGCACGCCATCAGCCGCTGCCGGTGGACGCTGGACCTCGACGCGGACCCGGTCGCGGTCGACGCGCAGCTGGGCAAGGACCCGGTGCTGGCACCGCTGGTCGCCAAGGCACCGGGCCGCCGGGTGCCGAGGGTCGCGGACGGGCCGGAGTTCGCGGTGCGCGCGGTGCTCGGCCAGCAGATCTCGACGGCCGCCGCGCGGACGCACGCCGGACGGCTGGTGACGGCGTACGGCGAGCCCGTCGAGGATCCGGCGGGGGGGCTGACCCATCTGTTCCCCGACCCGGCGGCACTGGCCGCCCTCGACCCGGCGGCGCTCGCCATGCCGCGGACCCGCCGCACCACCCTCACCACACTGGTCACCGCCCTGGCCGGTGGCGAACTCGACCTCGACGTCGGCAGCGACTGGCAGCGCGCCCGCGCGCAGCTCTCCGCGCTGCCGGGGTTCGGCCCGTGGACCGTCGAGTCGATCGCGATGCGCGCGCTCGGCGACCCGGACGCGTTCCTGGCGAGCGACCTCGGAATCCGCTTCGCCGCGAAGGAGTTGGGACTGCCCACCACCCCCGCCGCCCTCACCCGCCATGCCGCCGCCTGGGCGCCGTGGCGCGCCTACGCCGTCCAGTACCTGTGGGCGACCGGCGACCACGCCATCAACACCTTCCCCGTGAACGGAGCCGCGTGATGTCCACCCGCACCCACACCGTGACCGATTCCCCCTGCGGCCCGCTGACCCTCGTCGCCCTCGACGGAACCCTCTGCGGCCTGTACATGACGCAGCAGCGGCACCTCCCCGCCGAGGAGACCTTCGGCGACCGCGACGACTCCGCCTTCGGCGCCGTCGAGGAGCAGCTCACCGCCTACTTCGCCGGGGAGCTGACCGACTTCGACGTCCCCTTGACGCTGCTGGGCACCCCGTTCCAGCAGCGCGTCTGGTCCGCCCTGCGGGACATCCCGTACGGCGAGACCGGCTCCTACGGGCAGCTCGCCGACCTCCTCGGCAACGCCGGCGCCTCCCGCGCGGTCGGGCTCGCCAACGGCAAGAACCCGATCGGCATCATCGTCCCCTGCCACCGCGTCGTCGGCGCCGACGGCTCCCTGACCGGCTACGGGGGCGGCCTCGACCGCAAGCGCTACCTCCTCGCCTTCGAGAACGGCACCCACGAGCCGACGGCGCTGTTCTGACCCCGGACGCCCGCCTACTCGGGCGGCGGGGCCGGTCAGGCCATCCAGTGCGGGCGGCTCACCGCCGACGCCAGCGGCCGGCCCGCCGCGTCGTCCATCGCCAGCGCGACCCGCTGGACGGCCTCGTCCAGCGTGCCGCCCGGCAGCGTGAACGGCAGCCGCAGCCGGTGCTCGAACGTCCCCGGCTCCGCGCCGAAGCGTGATCCGCCCTCGATCCGCACCCCGTACCCGGCGGCCCGTTCCGCCAGCGCCGTGGCGACCGGCTCGCCGAGGTCCACCCACAGGGACAGGCCGCCCGGCGGGAGCCGCCAGCTCCACTCGGGGATGTCGCGGACGAGTGCGGCGACCAGCGCGGCACGCCGGTCGCGCGCCTCGGCGACGCGGGCCGCGACGAGTTCGTCCATGCGGCGCAGCAGCGGCAGCGCGACGAGCTGGTCGATCACCGAACCCGCCATGTCCATCGACACCCGGAGGCCGGCGAGTTCCGTCACGAGACGCGGCGTGGCACGCAGCCAGCCGATCCGCAGCCCGCCCCAGTGGCTCTTGCTCATCGAGCCGATGGTGATGACGTGATCGGCGCCGCCGCGTGCCGCGTGGGAGGCGAACGGCGCGGGCGGCGGCACGTCGATCGCGAGGTCGGTGATGGTCTCGTCGGCGACGAGCCACGTCGACGACCGCTGGGTGGCGCGGATCAGTTCGGCCCGCTGTGCGGGCGGCATGAGATTGCCGGTCGGGTTGTGGAAGTCCGGGATCATGTAGGCGAGGCGCGGCACCGCCTGGCGCAGGGTCGCCTCGATGATCTCCATGTCCCAGCCGTCGTCCGAGACGGCGACGGGCACGGTACGCAGCCGCGCGCGGCGGATGGAGTCGAGGGCGTTGGTGTAGGTGGGGTTCTCCACCAGCACCCGGTCGCCGGGACCGCAGAGCATCCCGACGGCCAGCCCCAGCGCCTGGAGGGCGCCGGAGGTGATGAGGATCTGGTCCGGCCGCGTCCTCAGTCCGCGGCGGGTGTACCGGTCGGCGACGGCGGCGCGCAGCTCCGGCAGGCCGTAGGGGTGGTATCCGGGGGTGTTCGCGTGCTGCGCCAGGAGCGGCGCGATCTCGGCGAGCGCGTCGGTCAGCACGTCCGAGGGCAGTCCGCCGACGGCGTTGGAGAGGTCGATCGCGCTCTCCGGCCGGGAGAGCCGGTCGAGTCCGGTGTGCCGGTGGCCTTCCGGAAGCACCGTCCAGGTCCCGGACCCGCGCCGGCTCTGGGCGTAGCCGCTCTCGCGCAGCAGGTCGTAGGCGGCGGTCACGGTGGCGCGGCTCAGCCCGAGGGTCGTCGCGAGCTCGCGTTCCGCGGGCAGTTTGACGCGCAGCGAGATGCGTCCGTCCAGGACGAGGGCGCGGATCGCCTGCGCCAGGCCCCGGTACACGGGCCGGTCCCCGGCCGCGGGACCCGTCAGATCGGGGAGCAGCGCGGCCAACTGCCTGCTGCCCAGCGGTATGCCGGAAGGCGCGTTCGTGGGCGAGCCCGGCGCCGACGCCTGCGGTGTGCCCGCACTCTGGACGGTCCCCATGTCTGCCATGCCAATCTCCCGCGAATGGCCCTGCCCCGCAGGCCAATTCCCCCCAAGAATCGTTCAAGTGGCCCGCCGTGGCAAGGGCGGTACAGGCCCGGAACACGATGACGAGGGGGAATGTCCGGATGTCGAGGATCCTCACCGACAGCTATGAGCGGGAGCTCCAGCACCGGCACGAGCAGCGCAACACCACCGGTACGGGCGGGTCGTTCCCCGGGTCGTTCCGCCGCTGGATCGGCCAGGTCGGCCTCCTGGTGCGGGCCAGGAGACAGCCGCGCGGCACGTAGCCGGCGGCACAGTGCCCGGGGGACACGGGGCTCCGCGGGTACGACACAGGGCCCGGCGATTCGCCGGGCCCTGTCCTGCGCGCCATCCCCCCGTCCCCACGGGGCGGGCGCGTCATGGGGCCGCCGTCGAGCTCTCCGCCAACCGGCGGCCCCAGCTGGTGTGCCGCGTCAGACGCGGCTCGGCTCCGGTGCCCGCTCGGGCGCGGAACCGGCGGCCTGCGCCGCCAGGTTCTTCTGGAGCTGCTCGCCCTCGACATCGACGTTGGGCAGGGCCCGGTCGAGCCAGCGCGGCAGCCACCAGGCGGCCTTGCCGAGCAGGGCGAGGACCGCCGGGACGACGGCCATACGCACCACGAACGCGTCGAACGCGACGGCGATGGCGAGACCGAAGCCCATCATCTTGATCATCGATTCCGACGAGCCGATGAAGCCCGCGAAGACGCTGATCATGATGACCGCGGCCGCGGCGACCACCCGGGCGCCGTGCGTGAAGCCGGTGACGATCGCCTGTCCCGGCTTCTCGCCGTGCACGTACGCCTCACGCATCCGGGTGACGAGGAAGACCTCGTAGTCCATCGCGAGACCGAACACCACACCGATCATGAAGATCGGCATCATGCTCATGATCGGCCCGGTCTGCTCGACCCCGAGCAGGCTCGCGAGCCAGCCCCACTGGAAGACCGCGACGACGGCGCCGAGGGCCGCGACCACCGAGAGCAGGAAGCCGAGGGCCGCCTTCAGCGGTACCAGCACCGAGCGGAAGACCACCATCAGCAGCAGGAACGCCAGGCCGACGACGAGCGCCAGGTACGGCAGCAGCGCGTCGTTGAGCTTCTGCGACACATCGATGTTCATGGCCGTCGTGCCGGTGACCAGCGTCACGGCGCCCGTCTCGGACTTCAGCCCGGCCGCCTGGCCGCGGATGGTGTGGACCAGGTCCTCGGTCTCCAGGCCACTGGGCTTGGACTTCGGGACGACCGTCAGCATCGCGGTGTCGCCGGCCTTGTTGAACGCGGGCTCGGTGACCTTCTCGACGTCTCCCATCCCGGAGATGGTCCGGGAGATCTTGTCGAGAGCGGCCTTCGGGTCGTCGCTGTGCGCGGCGTCCACGGCGATCATCAGCGGGCCGTTGAAGCCGGGGCCGAAGCCGTCCGACAGCAGGTCGTACGCCTTGCGCTGCGTGGTGCTGACGGGCTGCGACCCGTCGTCCGGCAGGCCGAGCTCCAGGCTGGCCGCCGGGATGGCGATCGCGCCCAGGCCGAGCACACCCACCACCAGCACCCAGATCGGGCGGCGCAGGACGAACCTGGCCCAGCGGGTGCCCATGTTGGGCTTCTTCGCGGCGGAACCGGCCCCACCCGTGACGCCGTCGGAGGCGTCGTCCTTGATCCCCTTGAGGCCCTTGCGCACCTTGCGGCCGAGCACCCGGTGCTTGGCGAAGCCGAGCAGCGCCGGGATCAGGGTGAGAGCGATGAGGACCGCGATGGCGACCGTGCCGGCCGCCGCGAGGCCCATCTTGGTGAGCATCGGGATGTTGACGACGGCGAGGCCCGCGAGGGCGATCAGCACCGTGAGGCCCGCGAAGACCACCGCGGATCCGGCGGTGCCCACGGCCCGACCGGCAGCGTCCTCCGGTTCCCGGCCCTCGGTGAGTTCGTGCCGGAAGCGCGAGACGATGAAGAGCGCGTAGTCGATACCGACCGCGAGGCCGATCATCATCGCGAGGGTGGACGTGGAGCTGCCCAGGTCCAGGACGTTGGCGAGCGCGGTGATCGACGAGACACCGATGCCCACGCCGATGAGCGCGGTCAGCAGCGGCAGTCCCGCGGCGACCAGCGACCCGAAGGTGACCAGCAGAACGACCGCGGAGATACCGATACCGATGATCTCGGTGGCGCCGGTCTCGGGCATCGCCTGCAGCGCGTCACCGCCGATCTCGACGGTGAGCCCGGCGTCACGGCCGTGCTGCGCGGCGTCCTTGAGCGCCTCGCGGTCCGCGTCGGTCAGCTCCATCGAGGTGAGCTTGTACTTCACGGACGCGTAGGCGGTGCTGCCGTCCTTGCTGACGGCCTTCGACTCGAAGGGGTCGGCGACGGAGCTGACCTGCTTGCCGGTCTTCAGCTCCTTGACGACGTTCTCGACGGCGGCCTTCGGCGCGCCGACGTCCACCTTCTGCCCACCGGGGGCCGTGAACACCACCCGCGCGGAGGCACCGTTGGCGCTGGCGTCCGGGAAGCGCTGCTCCATCAGGTCGAAAGCCTTCTGGGCCTCCGTGCCGGGTATCGAGAAACTGCTCGACGTGGAAGTGGAGGCCGAGGCGGCGCCGACTCCGGCGAGTACCAGCAGAGCCACCCATGTGAGGGCCACATACCAGCGTCGCCTGAAGGCGAACCGGCCGAGTTTGTAAAGGAAAGTAGCCACGAGTCGCGGCGCTCCCGTCAGGTCGAGGAAAAAAGGGCGTACGGTGCCTGCCCGACGACGAGAGCGGCGTGTCAGGTGGGGCCTTGTTCCGGTGTGATCTTGTGCCGGTGGGGTCTTGTTCCGGTGGATCGGGCGGTGGGATCAGGCGATTGATCCCACCGGTCGGATCAGGTCAGACGCAGGGCGGGGAGTACCACCGCGTCGATGTATCGGAAGGCGAATTCGGGGTCGGGTTCGACTCCCTCGATCAGCGGCCGCCCCATCGCGGCGCCGATCAGCATGTGCGGTACGAAATGCCTGGCGGGTACGTCGGCCGCCAGTTCGCCACGTTCCACGGCACGTTGCAACATGCCGTCGAAGGCGGCCATTTCCGGTTCGATGAGCAGTTGCCGCAACGCCTGGAAGAGGTCCGGATTCTGATGTGCGGCCTGTCCGAGCGCCCGCATCAGTTCGTTGTCCCGCTTCGAGTCGCCCGTCGCGTCATGGCACCGCACCAGTTCGCGCAGGTCGCCCCGCACCGATCCGGTGTCGATGTCCTCGATCCGCACCGGCTTGGTGTGCCGCAGCGCGGTCGCCACCAGTTCGGGCTTGCCCTTCCACTGGCGGTAGAGCGTGGCCTTGCTGGAGCGGGTGCGCGAGGCGATCGCGTCCATGGTGAGCGCCTCGTAGCCCACCTCCCGCAGCATCTCGACCACCGCGGCGTAGAGCTCCTGCTCGCGTTCGGGCGTGAGCCTGGTGCGGCGTGCCGGGGCATCCGTCGACATCCTCGGCCTCCATCCAAACGAAACGGTTTCGTACAGCTGACTCCTAGAGAGTAGAACACCACCCATCGAAACGGAAACGTTTCGATGGGTGGTGTGGGTCACGTTGTCCGGCTTTACGGCCGGCGGACCGCCCCTTACGCCCGGTTTGCCGCCCGCCGCGCCAAGACCGGAGGGACTTCGGACGGCTCAGATCCAGCCGTCCAGCGAACGGAAGAACCCGTCGAAGTCGTCGCGGTGGATGGTGTGGCCGGCGCCCACGACCGTACGGATCCCGAAGCCGCGCTCGCTGAGCAGCCCCGCGTCGTCCGGGCCGATCAGGAAGCTGTTCTCGGCGAGCTGCACGAGCGACGGGACGGCGGGCTTCTGCGGCAGATAGCCGGTCAGCGGCCGGCCGCCCAGGAAGGCGGCGGAGTCGGTGTCCCACAGCGCCAGGGTGGCGAGTTCCACCTCGATGTCCGCCTCCTGCCAGCGCGGGTTCAGGCCGGCGATCTGCTCCCGTGTGGCCCGGGCGAAGTGGACGAAGATCGCCGGGTCGACCTGCTGAGCGGGGTCCGCCGAGGCCCAGGCCGGGTCGGAGTAGACGGCCCGCGCCGGCGCGAGGCGCTCGGCGGCGAGCGACAGCGCCAGCCCGCCCAGCGAGTGCCCGACCGCCAGCTCCGCGCCGCCCGGCAGCGTCTCGACGAGGTCCTCGGCGAACAGCTCGGGGCTGTACTCGCCGCGCGGGCTCTCACCGTGACCGCGCAGGTCCACGGCGATGACGCGGTAGCCCCGGTCCGCGAGCGCGGGACCGACCCGGCGCCAGGTGCGGTGGTCGGACATGATGCCGTGGACCAGGAGCGCGATCCGGTCGCCGGTGCCCCACTCGCGGGTGTTGAGCTTCATGGTGTTGATGCCTCTCCTGCTGTTGGGGTGCTGCCGGACTGCCGGGGGCTCCGACGGAGGGTTCGGTCCCATCTTCGGGCGCGGGGCGGTGACACCTGTCGCATGACACGTGTAACTATATGTGTAGCATCCACCCCGAACTCTCGGCCAGACCGGATCTCTGAAAAGATGCCGAGCGGAATGACACAGTCACCCGAGCCCACGAGCCCCCCGGCCACGCCGACCAGCACCGATGTCGCGCGCCTCGCCGGTGTGTCCCGCGCCACCGTCTCGTACGTCCTGAACGCCCAGGCCGCGGGCCGCGTCAGCACGCGGACCCAGGACCGGGTGCGCGCCGCCGCGGAAGAGCTCGGCTATGTGCCGCACGCCGCAGCCCGCACCCTGCGGGCCGGGCACTCCGGCCTCGTCCTGCTGACCACCCCGGCCACCCCGATCCCCAGGATCGGCGCGCTCTTCGGCGACTTCCTGATGGAACTGCAGGGCGCTCTGCACCAGCTCGGCTACACCAGCGTCTGGCACGGCCCCGTCGCGGGCGCCGGCGAGCAGGCCGCGCGCGCCTGGGCGGAACTGCGCCCGGCCGCCGTCCTCGCCCTGCCGGGCACCGGCCTGACCCCGTCCGCCGTCGAGCTGCTCAAGCGCTCGGGCACCCGCGCCGTGCTCACCCTCGGCATGCAGCCGGTGGCGGGCGCGCACGCCCTGCTCCTCGACCAGGAGATGCTCGGCGCCCGCGCCGGCACCCATCTGCTGGAGCGCGGCCGCCGCCGGATCGGCGTCATCATGCCGACCGAGTCGGGCCTCGACCTCTTCAGCGTTCCCCGCCTCGCCGGCGTCCGGGCGGCCGCCACCCTCGAGACCGGCACCCACGTCGAGCCGCTCACGCTGGACTGCACCGAGGAATCGGCGGCCGAACTCGCCGCCCGCTGGCCCCGGCTCGGCCTCGACTCCCTCTTCGCGTACAACGACGAGTACGCGATGCTCGTGATGCGCGCCTTCCAGGACGCCGGCCTGGCCATCCCCGGCGACCTCGCGATCGTCGGCGCCGACGACCTCCTCCTGGCCCGCCTGCTGCGCCCGCGCCTCACCAGCGTGCACTTCGACACCATCCCCACCGCCCGCATCGTGGGCCTGGTCGACCGCGCCATCCGCGAGCCGGAAACGGCCCCGGAGACCCACCAGTTGACCCGTGTCGTCGTAGCGGCCCGCGACTCCGGCTGACCCCCACCCGCCCCACGAACGCGCCCCACGGACCCGCCCAGCCGCCCCGCAGGACCCCGGAATCACCCCGAACACCAAAAAGCCCCTGGCGGGTTTCCCCGCCAGGGGCTTTGAGCTGCGGTGGACCTGTGGGGATTTGAACCCCAGACCCCCTCGATGCGAACGAGGTGCGCTACCAGACTGCGCCACAGGCCCTTGCAACGAGGAAAACGATAGCACCCTCTCGGGGGTGGTTGTTAACGAGATCCTCGCTGGTCACCGATCGCTCACTCGTTGGCGGCGCGCGGCCGGTCCGGGTCGGCGTACTGGTCGAACAAGGGGGTGCGGGAACGGTCGCGGGAGCGGCGGCCGGTGGTGGGGCGCGGGAGCTCGCGCTGCGGCTCCGGCTCGGGGGCCGCGGCCGGGGCCGGCGTGGCCTGCGGGTGGCCCGGCGTGGTGCCGGAGCGTGCCGAGCTCCAGTTGCCCGGCGCGGTGAAGTCGATGCCGCCCGGGGTGCGGGGCGCGACCGGCGCCGTGACGTACGTGGGCAGCGGCACCGGTACGGGGTCCCAGCCGTCGTCGGGGGCCGCGTGCTGCTCGCGCTGCTGCTGGTCCACCCACTCCGCGTGATCGGTCTGCTCGACCAGGGCCCGCCGGTCCGCGGTGCGCGGCGAGGTGGCGGGCTCGGGCTCGTCGTCGAGGTCCGGCTCGTCGGCCGCCTGGGGGCGCGGGCGGTCGCGCAGCCGCACGGCGGCGTCGGCGGCCCGGCGCTGGTCGATCTTGACCTCGAAGCGGCGGCGCTCCTGGCGGCGCAGATGGCCGATGTAGAGGGTCAGCAGCGCGGCGGGCGCCGCCGGCGCCCACAGGAACGCGAGGCCGCCCACGGCGGCGACGATCGCGCCGACGGTGAAGGCCAGGAAGAGGAGCGTGGTGGTGCGGCGACGGCGCGCGAGGACCTTGGCCCGGGGGTTGTGCACCGGGCCGGGACGCTGCGCCTTCTGATGCGCGGGGACGGGGTGGTGCGCCGGGGCGGACTGCTGGGCCGGAACGGCCGCCGGGGCGGGTTTGATCTCGGTCGCGGGCACGGCGAGGCCCCGGACGTCCACCACGTCGTCGACGGAGTCCGGTGCATCGGCGGGCTGATCGCTCTCATCGCGCGCTTTCGCGACGCGACGCTCCATCCCCGCCCTTCCGGACAGCAGCCGGATGGCGGTGCTGAAGCGTTCCGTCGGACGCGCTTCGTTGAGCTCATCCTGCCTACGGAGCCACATCGGCACCAAGTAGGCAGCCCAGGCCCCGACGATGACTGCGTAGATGAGGCCACTACTGCTCACGGATTACACGGTAGGTGCCACGGAGACACGCCATACGCAATTCCGCACGGTGTGTCGCACGATCTGGCTGATATGCCGAGATTTTTTTGTGATTGGGTTCATTTTCGAACATTGATTTTATTTCTGCGGCGTTCCCGGCCTGGCCTGCCGCCATCGGTTGAGCAGCCCCTCCGGCACTTCCTCCGCCGTCAACGCGAACACCAAGTGGTCACGCCACGCACCGTCGATGTGGAGATAGCGCGGGCGCGGACCCTCTTCGCGAAATCCGAGTTTTTCCACCACCCGTCGACTGGGGGTGTTCTCCGGCCGGATGCACACCTCGACCCGGTGCAGCCCGACATGGCGGAAACAGTGGTCGACGGCGAGCGCGACGGAGGTCGGCATGACGCCGCGTCCGGCGACCGACCGGTCGACCCAGTAGCCGACATGGGCGGAGCACATCGAGCCCCAGGTGACGCCGGCGACGGTCAACTGACCGGCCAGCCGCCCCTGGTACTCGATGACGAAGGGCAGCATGCGGCCCGCGTTCGCCTCCGACCGCAGATGGCGCACCATCTGACGGTACGTGGGGCGCTGGATGACATGGCCGGGCGGCGCGGGCGGCACGGTGGCCTCCCACGGCCGCAGCCAGTCGCGGTTGCGGCGGTTGACCTCGCGCCAGGAGCGCTGGTCGCGCATCCGGATCGGGCGGAGGGTGATGTCACCGTCCACCAGCTCGGCCGGCCAGGACGCGTTCAGCTCGCCCCTCTTTTCTGGCCGGTGGGCCCGGATTGCGGGTGGTCGCCGCCGCGGATCTGGTCGACGGCGTGGACGAGGAGCGGGGCGAGCACGTCCAGGCCGTCCTTGACGCCACCGGTCGAGCCCGGAAGGTTCACCACCAGGGTGCCGCCGGCGACGCCCGCGACGCCACGGGACAGCACCGCGGTGGGCACCTTCTCCCGCCCGGCGGCACGGATCGCCTCGGCGATGCCGGGGATCTCGTAGTCCAGCACCTCGCGGGTGACCTCCGGAGTGCGGTCGGTGGGCGAGATCCCGGTCCCACCGGTGGTCACGACGACGTCGTAGGAGGCCACCACTGCGTCGCGCAGGGCCTGCCCGACGGGCTCCCCGTCCGGGACCACCCGCGGGCCGTCGGTCTCGAAGCCGAGAGCCCGCAGCGCAGCGACGATCAGCGGTCCGCCGCGGTCCTCGTAGACACCCGCGGCGGCGCGGTTCGACGCGGTGACCGCCAGCGCCCTCATGGCCGCTGCCAGTCGCCGGACTTGCCGCCGGTCTTCGTCTCGACCCGCACGTCGGTGATGACGGCGGCCTTGTCCACGGCCTTGACCATGTCGATGACGGTCAGGGCCGCGACGGTGACGGCGGTGAGCGCCTCCATCTCGACCCCGGTGCGGTCGGTGGTCCGCACGGTCGCGGCGATCTCCACGGCCTCGTCGGTGACGGCGAGGTCGAGCGTCACCCCGGACAGCGCGAGCGGATGGCAGAGCGGGATCAGGTCCGGCGTCCGCTTGGCGCCCATGATGCCCGCGATGCGCGCGGTGGCGAGGGCGTCGCCCTTGGGAACGCCCTCACCGCGCAGCAGCTCGATCACGCGCGGGGCGACGAGTACCCGGCCGGTGGCGCGGGCCGTGCGGGCGGTGACGTCCTTGCCGGAGACGTCCACCATCCGGGCCGCACCGGCCTCGTCGATGTGGGTGAGGTGCTCTTGCGCGCTGCTCATCGTTCTCCCGGTCCGGTCCTCTGGGCAGCCACCGTACCGGGAGGGCGGATCAAAAGGGCCGCAGGGCCTTCAACGGGAGGGCCCGGTCGATACCGCACGGGACCTTTTTCACCACGCCCTAGTCCAGCCGGATCACGTCGACCTCCGCGCCCTTCTCCACGGAGGTGGTGTCCTCCGGGACGACGATCAGCGCGTTGGCGTGCGCGAGCGATCTGACCAGGTGGGACGCGGAGCCGCCGACGGGGGTCACCGTGCCGTTCGCGTACTTGCCGCGGAGGAACTGGCGCTTGCCCTCGGGCGACGACTCGATCGCCGTGTCGCAGAGCGCGCGCACGACCTCGCGGTGCACGGCGCCGGCGCCCATCAGCGTGCGGATCGCGGGGCGTACGAAGAGCTCGAAGGAGACATACGCGCTGACCGGGTTGCCGGGCAGGGCCAGCAGCGGGATGCGGTCGGGGCCGATCCGGCCGAAGCCCTGGGGCTTGCCGGGCTGCATGGCGAGCTTGCGGAAGTCGACACGGCTCTCGTCGTCCTCGATCGAGGCGAGCGCCTCCTTGACGACGTCGTACGCGCCGACGCTCACCCCACCGCTGGTGACGATGATGTCGGCCCGGATGAGCTGGTCCTCGATGGTGGCACGCAGTGTCTCGACGTCATCGGCGACGGCGCCCACCCGGTACGCGATGGCGCCCGCGTCCCGCGCGGCGGCGGTCAGCGCGAAGCTGTTGGAGTCATGGATCCGGCCGGGGCTGAGCTCCTCGCCGGGCTGTACGAGCTCGCTGCCGGTCGACATCACCACGACCCGGGGGCGCGGGCGCACCCGGACGCTGCCGCGGCCGATGGCGGCGAGCAGCCCGATCTGCGGCGGGCCGAGGATCGTGCCGGCGGCCAGCGCCAGCTCCCCCGCGGCGACGTCGCTGCCGCGGGCCCTGACGTACTGGCGCGCCTCGACGGGACGGTGGACCCGGACCTCGCCGCTGGCGCCGGCCGGGTCGGAGCTGTGCGACCGCATGGTGGTGGCCGGTCCGCCGCCGGTGCCGGCGTCGGTCCACTCCACGGGGACGACGGCCTCCGCGCCGGGCGGCAGCGGGGCGCCGGTCATGATGCGGGCGGCCTGGCCGGGGCCGACGGTGGGCAGATGGTCGCTGCCCGCCGCGACATCCCCGATGACGGTCAGGACCGCCGGGTGCGCGTCGGTGGCCCCGTCCGTGTCCGCGGTGCGGACCGCGTAGCCGTCCATCGCGCTGTTGTCGAAGGGCGGCAGCGCGACGGGGACGGTGACGTCCTCGACGAGGACGCAGCCCTGGGCGTCGAGGAGTTGCAGCTCGATCGATTCCAGCGGGGACAACTGCCCGAGGATGTTGTCGAGGTGCTCGGAGACAGACCAGATTCGGTCAGCCACGGTGCTCAATCTTGCATCTCCTCAGTCACGTACGAGCGGAGCCAGGTCCGGAAGTCCGGGCCCAGGTCTTCACGTTCGCACGCGAGTCTGACAATGGCACGCAGATAGTCGGCGCGGTCGCCGGTGTCGTAGCGGCGCCCGGTGAAGACCACGCCGTGGACCGGGCCGCCGTCGTCGTCGCGGTGGGACATCTCCCGCAGCGCGTCGGTGAGCTGGATCTCCCCGCCGCGGCCGGGCGGCGTCTTCTTGATCGCGTCGAACACCGCCGGGTCCAGCACGTACCGGCCGATGATCGCGTACGAGGACGGTGCCTCGTTCGTCGCGGGCTTCTCGACCAGGTCCGTCACCCGCACCACGTCGTCCTCGGCGGTGGGCACGATCGCCGCGCAGCCGTACAGGTGGATCTGCGCCGGGTCGACCTCCATCAGCGCGATGACGCTGCCGCCGAACCGCTCCTGGATGTCGATCATGCGTGACAGCAGCGGGTCCCGCGGGTCGATCAGGTCGTCACCCAGCAGCACCGCGAAGGGCTGGTCCCCCACATGCGGCTCCGCGCACAGCACCGCGTGCCCCAGACCCTTCGGGTCCCCCTGTCGCACGTAGTGCATCGTGGCCAGGTCGCTGGACTCCCGCACCCGCGCCAGCCGCGACTCGTCGCCCTTGCGGGTCAGCGCCTCTTCCAGCTCGTAGTTCCGGTCGAAGTGGTCCTCGAGCGCGCGCTTGTTCCGCCCGGTGATCATCAGCACGTCACTGAGGTTCGCCGCCCGCGCCTCCTCCACCACGTACTGGATCGCCGGCTTGTCGACGACCGGCAGCATCTCCTTGGGCGTGGCCTTGGTGGCCGGCAGGAACCGGGTACCGAGACCCGCCGCCGGGATGACGGCCTTGGTGATCCGAGTACGTGCTTGAGTCATGCCGTGCACCATAACCGCTGCGCGTGAGGTGAAGATGAAGTTCCGGTTGATAACGGCTGATAGGCGGCGGTAGTGCGGGGTATGAGCGACAACCACGGCACCAAGGGGGCGCTGCGCGCCGAGTTGCTGGGCGTCCGGCGCGGACGGACGCCGCAGGAGCGCGCGGCGGCGGCCCGCTCGCTGGCCGACCGGGTGGCTGACCTGCCCGAGGTCCGGGCGGCGGGCACCGTCGCCGCCTATGTGTCGATGGGCACGGAACCCGGCACCCGCGACCTGATCGACGCGCTGCGTGCCGCCGGCACCCGTGTGCTGCTTCCCGTACTGATGGCCGATAACGACCTGGACTGGGCGGAGTACGAGGGACCGCAGGCGCTGGAGCGCACGGACCGGGGGCTGTTCGAGCCGACCGGCGCGCGCCTGGGACCCGACGCGGTGACGCGGGCCCGGGTGGTGCTGCTGCCGGGGCTCGCGGTGGACGGGCGCGGGCTGCGGCTGGGCCGCGGCGGGGGCTCGTACGACCGCGTGCTGGCCCGGCTGGAGCGGGCGGGCGGGCGGCCGGCCCTCATGGTGCTGCTCTACGCGAACGAGGTGGTCGCCCGGGTCCCGAGGGAACCGCACGACCACCCCGTGCACTTCGCGGTCACCCCCGAGGGGATCCACCGCTTCACCCCCTGAAAGGGGGTTACGGCGTGAGCGCCATCTTGTCGTCCGTCGCGCCGTCCACCGTGGGTCTGGAGAAGACCCACGGCAGGAGCTCGCCCTTGGCCCACAGCGCCGTCTGGTCGGAGTAGTGCGCGTTGTACGCGTGCCCCGAGGCGCCGGTGAGGTTGATCCAGCGGGACTTGTCGAAGTCGTCGAGGTTGACGATCATGCGCATCGACGGCACCCAGACGACGTCGTAGCCACCGGCCGCGTTCCAGCCCGTCGCGTTGACGGCCGCCTCGCCGCCGCCGAGCTGCCACGGGCCGCGGTTGAGCAGCCACTTCACCACGGCGGGGCCGCCGGTGCCCAGCGTCTGGTTCTTGAGTTCCAGCTTGTGCAGCCGGCCCCAGCTCCAGGTGTCGATGTCCTTGCCGAGCTTGGCGGTCAGCTCGTACCGCGCGTCCTGCATCGCCTGCCGGAGCAGCTGGTCCCGCGTGGTGTGCGCGGACGGCGCCGAGGTCTTGTCGAAGAACGCGGTCGGCGACATCGTCCACCAGGCGTTCTTCTCGTCCGGAAGGATCTTGCGGACCACCTCGAACCAGCGGTCGCCGCCGTCCGGCTGCGCCTGGTCGGCTTCGCGCTCACCGCACTCGTTGACGGTCTCGCTCTTGCCGTTGAGGTCGTCGACCGGGCCCGACCGGTCGACGGCCGGGACGCGCAGGCACTGGTCCTCGGGGCGCAGCTCCTTGGGCAGCTTGTTGCCGAAGGCGAGCTTGAGGGTGTTGCGCCAGACCGCGTTGAAGTAGGCGGCGGCCGCGGAGTCGGCGTCCTGGTTGAAGTCCCAGCCCTCCAGCAGCTGCTGGGCGTCGCGGACGTAGGAGTCCTTGACGTCGACCTTGAGCAGATAGGGCACCAGCAGCTTCGCGATCTCGCTGCTGCTGTCGGACTGCATGGACTGCATGTCGTCCATGGAGACCTTGCCGCCGTCCTTGATCTTGGACGCGATGAGGTCGTTGATGCGCTGGCTGCGGGCGCCGTAGCCCCAGTCCTTGGTCAGCATCGGGCCGTACTTGTCCTCGTCGATCACGGCCTGGTTGGCGGTGACGATGTAGCCGCGCGCCGGGTCCTCCTCCCAGGGCATGGACTTGAACGGGATGTACGTGTCCCAGCGGTAGCGCGAGTCCCAGCCGGGCGCGGGGTAGCGGCCGTCGCCGTTGGCGCGCACCGGGATCCTGCCCGGGGCCTGGTAGCCGATGTGGCCCTGCTTGTCGGCGTAGATCAGGTTCTGTGACGGGACCTCGAAGTCGGCCGCCGCGGCCCGGAACTGGGTGAAGTCCTGCGCCTTGTCGATCTCGAAGACCGCGTCCATGCTCTTGCCGGGGTCGAGTGCGGTCCACCGCAGGGCGACCGCGTAACCGCCGCTGCGGTCCGGGGCGGCGTCCTGGACGGGCGCGCTCTCGCCGACCTTGAGCAGTTCGTCGGAGCGGTCGGAGATGATCGGGCCGTTGTTGGTGGTGCGCACGACGATGTCGCGGTCGGCGCCGCCGGCGACCTTGATGGTCTCCTTGCGGGTCGTGAACGGCTTCTGCTTGCCGTCGTAGAGGTAGCTGTCCGCGGTGACCTTCTCCAGGTACAGGTCGGTCACGTCGGCGCCGAGGTTGGTCATCCCCCAGGCGATGTTCTGGTTGTGGCCGATGACGACACCGGGCATTCCGGAGAACGTGTAGCCGGCCACGTCGAACGGACAGGCCGTGCCGACGCTGCGGCAGTGCAGCCCCATCTGGTACCAGAGGGACGGCATCTGCGGTGCCAGGTGCGGGTCGTTGGCCAGCATCGGCTTGCCGGTGGTCGTGTACTTGCCGGAGACGACCCAGGAGTTGGAGCCGATGCCGTTGCCGGACGGGCCGAGCAGATTGGGCATCTGGTCGATGATCTCGGAGAGCCCGGAGAGCTGGCTGTTCAGGGCGCCGGCGGCGATCGGGGTGCCCCCGGCGCCGGCCGGTGTGTACTTCTTGGTGATCGGGTCGAGCTTGCCGCCGTCGACGATCGGCTGGTGCCGCTGGTACGGGTAGCCGGGGTAGAGCGACTCGATCTGGCTGCTGTCGAGCCGGCTCGTCATGAGCGCCCGGTCGATCTCCTCCTGCATGTTGCCGCGCAGGTCCCAGGCCATGGCCTTGAGCCAGGCGACGGAGTCGACCGGGGTCCACTGCTCGGGCTTGTAGTCGTTGGAGAACGACAGGGCCGCGTACTCGACGGACAGGCTCGCACCGCTGTGATCCTTCAGATACGCGTTGACGCCGTCCGAATAGGCCTGCAGGTACTTCTTGGTCGTCGCGTCGAGCTTGGTGTCGTACTCCTTCTGCGCGATGCCGCGCCAGCCGAGCGTGCGGAGGAACGCGTCGGTCTCCACCTGTCCGGAGCCGAACATCTCCGACAGCCGGCCCGCGGTGAGGTGGCGTCGGACGTCCATCTCGTAGAACCGGTCCTGCGCCTGGACGAAGCCCTGGGCCCGGAACAGGTCCTCGGAGGTGTCCGCGTAGATCTGCGGGATGCCGTTGCCGTCACGCTCCACGTCGACCGGCGCGGTCAGGCCCTTGAGTTTCAGCGAACCGGTGGTCTCGGGGAACGAGGCCCGCACGGTGCTGACGCTCCAGTACGACCCGTATCCGATGCCCCCCACCAGCAGGACCACGAACGCGATCACAAAGAGGCGAAGGCGGCGGGACTTCTTCTTGGCGGGCATCTCTGTCCTTCGAGGGGCAGGGTGGACCGGGTGCTCTTGGTGCTGGATTGGTGCTGGAGCAACCATAGGCGCAGCGATCGGGGCACCCCTACGCGGAGTCATCGTTGACCGCGGAAGTTCAAGTACCGGTAAAATGTTAGGCAAGGCAATGAACTTCTCCCTGGCCTTCGAGGAAGGACCGCGCCCTGACTGTCCACCGTCTCAATGAACTCCTGTTGATCGGCGCCCTCGTGCTGCTCATCGCGGTGGTCGCCGTGCGACTGGCGTCCCGCAGCGGCCTGCCCACTCTGCTCATCTACCTCGGCATCGGCGTCGCGATCGGCCAGGACGGCCCGTTCGGCTTCACCTTCGACGACGTCCAGCTGACCCAGGTCCTGGGATATGCGGCACTTGTGGTGATTCTTGCCGAAGGTGGACTCGGCACGAAGTGGCAGGAGATCAAACCGGTGGTGCCCGCCGCCGCCGTGCTCTCGACGTTCGGCCTCATGCTGAGCGTCTTCATCACGGCGGGTGCGGCCCACTATCTGGTGGGGCTGGACTGGCGGCAGGCGCTCATCATCGGAGCGGTGGTGTCGTCCACGGACGCGGCGGCGGTGTTCTCGGTCCTGCGCAACGTGCCGCTGCCGAAACGAATCACCGGAGTTCTGGAAGCGGAATCCGGCTTCAACGACGCCCCGGTCGTCATCCTCGTGGTCGCCTTCTCCACCGCGGGACCCGTCGACCACTGGTACGTGCTCGTCGCGGAGATCGCCATGGAGCTGGCGATCGGCGCCGCGATCGGACTGACGGTCGGCTGGCTCGGCGCCTACGCGTTGCGGCACATCGCCCTGCCCGCCTCCGGCCTCTACCCGATCGCGGTGATGGCCATCGCGGTCTTCGCCTACGCCGCCGGCGCGACGGCGCACGGCTCCGGATTCCTCGCCGTCTACATCGCCTCCCTGATACTGGGCAACGCGAAACTGCCGCACCGGCCGGCCACCCGGGGCTTCGCCGAAGGGCTCGGCTGGATCGCGCAGATCGGCCTCTTCGTCCTGCTCGGACTGCTCGTCACCCCGCACGAACTCGGCGACGACATCCTGCCCGCACTGGTCATCGGCCTGATCCTGACCGCGGTGGCCAGACCGCTGTCGGTGACCGCGAGCCTGGCGCCGTTCAGCATCCCCTGGCGCGAGCAGGCGCTGATGTCCTGGGCCGGGCTGCGCGGCGCCGTGCCCATCGTGCTGGCCACCATCCCGATGGTCGCGGGCGTGCCCAACAGCCGCCGGATATTCAACATCGTCTTCATTCTGGTGATCGTCTACACGCTGGTGCAGGGCCCGACGCTGCCGTGGCTCGCCCGGCGGCTGCGCCTCGGCGTCCGCGACGGGGCGGCCGACCTGGGCATCGAGTCGGCGCCGCTGGAACGGCTGCGCGGCCACCTCCTCTCGGTGTCCATCCCGGAGGAGTCCCGGATGCACGGCGTGGAGGTCAACGAGCTGCGGCTGCCTGCCGGGGCGGCCGTCACGCTCGTCGTACGGGACGGGGCCAGCTTCGTACCGCTGCCGAACACGGTGCTGCGGCGCGGCGACGAGCTGCTGGTCGTCGCCACCGATCCGGTGCGGGACGCGGCGGAGCGGCGGCTGCGCGCGATCGGGAAGGGCGGCAAGCTCGCGAACTGGCTGGGCGAGGGGTGAGCGAGCTGGGGTGAGCGAGGTCTCAGGGGGAAATGGGTGGCACTCGGGGCGAATGGCACTGAGTGCCGCTAAGCTGGGCCGGTACGTCTTGACCACGTACGTGTTGAGTACACAGACCTCTGTCTGACGCAGAGCTGGCGCGACGGGACGACCACAGTCGTCCCGTGTCTTGCGCGAGCGGACAGCTCTCGGCGCCATCCGTGACGGATGCCGCTACCAGACAGCACAAAGGACCAAGCCGTGGCATCCACGGTGAACCAGCCGGACAGCCCCGCCACCAAGCGGCCCGGTTACGGACAACTTCTGCGCACACCCCGCGCCTGGACGTTCCTGCTGCCCGGGTTCGCGGCCCGGCAGCCCTTCGCGATGCTCACCATCGGCATCGTGCTGCTCGTCCAGAACACCACCGGCTCCTACGGCACGGCGGGCGCCGTCGCCGCGGTGACCGGTGTCTCCATGGCGATCTTCGCCCCGCAGAACGGCAAGCTCGCCGACCGTTTCGGACAGAGCGCCGTCCTGTTGCCGGGCGTCCTCGTGCACACGGCCTCCGTCATCCTGCTGACCGTGCTGGCCCTGTCGCACGCCCCCCTGTGGGCGCTGTTCGCGGCCGCCGTGCCGGCCGGCGCCTCGGTGCCGCAGATCGGACCGATGGTCCGGGCCCGCTGGGCGGCCAAGCTGGACGGTTCGCCCCTGATGTCGACCGCCGCGGCCTTCGAGTCCGTGACGGACGAGTTCACCTTCGTCATCGGCCCGGTGCTGGCCACCGCGCTGTGCACGGGAGTGCACCCGGCGGCCGGCCTGATCGCCGAGGCCACCCTCACCCTGGTCGGCGGCCTGTTCTTCGCCGCCCAGCGCAGCACCGCACCGGCGCCCAACAGGACCGTCGACGGCGTCCGCGCGAAGCACACCTCGGCGCTGACCATCCCGGGCGTCAGGGCGCTGGCCGTGGCCTTCCTCGGCATCGGCGCGGTCTTCGGCGGCATGCAGGTCGGCCTGACGTCCTTCACCGAGGAGATCGGCCGCCAGGGCATCGCGGGGCTGCTGTACGGCACCTTCGCGGCGGGCAACATGCTGGCCGGAGTCGTCTGCGGGGCCATCGCCTGGCGCCGCAGCCCGCAGGGCCGGCTGCTGATCGCGTACGCGGCGCTCGCACTGGCCTGCTCCGCGCTGTGGGCCGTGCACTCGGTGCCGCTGCTCGGCGCGCTCGGCCTGCTCATCGGGCTGTGCATCGCCCCCGCCCTGATCACCGGCTACACCCTGGTCGAATCCCTGGTGCCGGCCACCTCCCGCACCGAGGCCTTCACCTGGCTGACCGGCTCGGTCGCGCTCGGCCAGGCCATCGCGGTCACGGCCGCCGGCCAGCTGGCCGACCGGGTCAGCGCGAGCGCCGCCTTCGTGGTGCCGCTGGCCGGTACGGCGCTGGCTCTGGCCACCCTCGTGGCGCTGCGCAAGCGGCTCAAACCACGCTCCGAGGGACGGATCGTCCAGGGTTCGACACGTGGGATGAGTCACCGCGTGCCGGTCACGGTGGACTGACGCGGCGGAATGCTGCACTATTGAATGTCGTTAGCACTCATCGAGTGAGAGTGCCAGGAGGATCAAGTGCCGACGTACCAGTACCAGTGCACCGAGTGCGGCGAGGGCCTCGAGGCGGTGCAGAAGTTCAGCGATGACGCTCTGACCGTTTGCCCGACCTGCAGCGGACGCCTGCGCAAGATCTTCTCGGCGGTCGGGGTCGTGTTCAAGGGTTCCGGTTTCTACCGGACCGACAGCCGTGGCTCGTCCTCGGCGAGCACCCCCGCGGCCAAGAGCAGCTCGGATGCGAAGCCTTCGACGACGTCCGCGCCGTCCTCGGCATCGTCCGGCAGCTCCTCATCCGGTTCGAGCAGCTCTTCCAGCGGGTCTTCCGCAGCCTGATCGCTGTGCACGTGTGAGCCCGCGAGCGAGTCGCAAGGCTTACGCGTCGATGACGGACCCCGCCGATCCAGTCGGCGGGGTCCTCGTCGTATCCGGCCGCCGTTAGGGTGATCCGCATGGTGGAGATGAGCGGTGCGCGAGCCGATATCGGCGTCATTGGCGGGTCCGGTTTCTACTCGTTCCTCGAGGATGTGACCGAGATCACGGTCGAGACCCCCTACGGTCCGCCGAGCGACTCGCTCTTCCTCGGCGAAGTGGCCGGCCGGCGGGTGGCATTCCTGCCGCGGCACGGCCGCAAGCACCACTTGCCGCCGCACAAGATCAACTACCGGGCCAACCTGTGGGCGCTGCGCTCGGTCGGCGCGCGCCAGGTGCTCGGCCCGTGCGCGGTGGGCGGACTGCGCGCGGAGTTCGGCCCCGGCACCCTGCTGGTGCCCGACCAGCTCGTGGACCGCACGAAGTCCCGCGTCCAGACGTACTTCGACGGTGAGGTGCTGCCGGACGGCAGGCAGCCGAACGTCGTGCATGTCTCGCTGGCCGACCCGTACTGCCCGGTGGGCCGCCAGGTCGCGGTGGACACCGCGCGGGCGGGCGGCTGGGACGCGGTCGACGGCGGGACGCTGGTCGTCGTCGAGGGGCCCCGGTTCTCGACCCGGGCGGAGTCCCGGTGGCATGCGGCGCAGGGCTGGTCGGTGGTCGGCATGACCGGGCACCCCGAGGCGATCCTCGCGCGGGAACTCGGGCTCTGCTACACGTCCCTGACGCTGGTGACGGACCTGGACGCGGGCGCCGAGACGGGCGAGGGGGTCTCCCACGAGGAGGTCCTGGAGGTCTTCGCGGCGAACGTCGGCCGGATGCGGACCGTGCTGTTCGACGTGGTCGGCGGGCTGCCGCCGATCGCGGAGCGGAACTGCCTGTGCGTGGACCCGTGGGGCGGCCAGGACCCGGGGATCACGCTGCCGTAGGGCTGTGGAGCTGTGGGTGCGCGGGTTCGCGGATCTGCGGGTTCGGGATTTTCACCCGCGCGGGTGACGGAGTTTTCCACAACTGGTGAGTAATCCACAGGCCCGAGAGGGCCGTCAGCCGGGTGCGGGATCGTAGGGATCCCAGTCGCAGAGATCCCTAAGAGGCGGTGGTCGCCGTGCCCGCATTTCCCAATCCCTCTCCCTCTCCCGCCGCATCCCCTTCTCCTGCTCCCACTCCCCCGGATTCCTACGCGCTCCCGCGCTGCGTCGTGCCGTCCTTCCAGCCGATCCGGGCCGGTGGCGGGCGCGGGCGGATCCGGCTGTGGAGGCCGGTGCACCGCAGGCGCCGGGCCGTGGCCGCGGGGCTGGCGATGGCCGCCGCCGCGCTGGCGGCCTCCGCCCCGCGCGCGGACTCCCAGGCACCACGCGGTGAACCACACGTACCCCCGGCGGCGACTGCCGCACAGGACGCCCGGGGCGCGCGGGCCATAGCATCCGGTCGCGATGCGACAGCAGCTCAGGACGTGCGCGACGCCCCGGACACGGTGCGGGCGCCGGTGCGGATCGCGGACGCGGCGGCGGTGCGGCTGTTACGGCCCGGCGACCGGGTGGACGTGCTGGCCGCCGACCGGGTGGTGGCCGTTGCGGCGCCGGTGGTGTCCGTGCCGGCGGACGGCGGCGAGGCGGCCGGACGCATCGGTGAGGGCGCGCTGATCGTGCTGGCGGTGCCGCGCCGGACGGCTGCTGCGATCATCGGCGCGGCAGCGTCAACTCCCCTGGCGGTGACGCTGTGTTGACTCACTCTTTCGTGTGTACGGATTGGACACCTCACTCCCGGAATGCCATAGGTTGCGGGCCTTGCTGTGCCGTCACCTGTGTGCGGGGAAAGAGAGAATTCAATGAGCGACGAGAAGACCGGGGTCCTGGGCGGCTTCAAGGAATTCCTGATGCGCGGGAACGTGATCGACCTGGCCGTCGCCGTCGTCATCGGTGCCGCGTTCACCAGCGTCGTGAGCTCCGTGGTCAAGGGCGTCATCAATCCCCTGGTCGGTGCGTTCGGCACCAAGGATCTGGAGCACTACCGGTCGTGCCTCAAGGGCCCGTGCGTGGTGAACGACGCGGGCGACGCGGTGAGCGGTATTCCGATCCTGTGGGGCTCGGTGCTCAGCGCGGTCCTCACGTTCGTGATCACTGCCGCGGTGGTCTATTTCCTGATGGTGCTGCCGATGTCCCGCTACCTGGCGAAGAAGGCGGCGCGGGCCCGGCAGGAGGCCGTGGTGCACGCGGAGGCGGAGGCCGCCGAGGTGGCGCTGCTGCGCGAGATCCGCGACGTCATGGTGTCCCAGCGCAGCTGAGCCACCTGGATCAGATGTGGTGCGGGGGCTTCTCGTCGAGGAAGCGGGCGAGGTCGTCGTTCCCGCCGCCCGACGGGCGCTCGCCCCAGCCCCCGTCCGTGTCGTCGGACGACTGCCGGCTGAGCGGGTCGTCGAAGACCAGCGCGGCGGCGGGGTCGCGCCGCGGCTTCCCGGGCCGTGCTTCGGGCCGGGGGTCGGACTCGGGTGCGGGAGCGGTGCTCATGCCTCCAGGGTACGGCCGCGGGCCTGCCGGGCGGCTCCGCGTCCTCGCGCGCACCGGGCCGCCCCGCGCGGTCCTACGTCATCGGTCCTTCGGGCCGAGCAGCCAGATACCGGGCACCACCAGGAAGGACACCCCGAGGAAGCCGGCGCACCACCAGGCGATGGACGTGTCGCCCCGCATCCACTCATTGACGGCGATGGACAGCGCTCACAGCTGGCCGATGACGACCGTGATCGCCGGCGCCGGCCGGGCGGAGAGCTTGGCGGAGCGCTCCGGGTCCTGGTCGGTGCCGGCGCCGGGACCGGGGCCGGTGTGGCGCACCCGGGGGTCGCCGTAGCCGCTGGTCGGGCGGATCCGGGGGGAGCGCTCGCGCACCGGCCGGTTCAGCCGTGGCCGGTCGCTGCCGGGGTGGTAGGGCGCGTTGGCCACCTGATCGTTCCGCGAAGGTCACCGGCCGCGGCGGCCCAACGGCCCCCAAGCGTCAGCGGGGAGAAACCCCAAGCGCCGGTTTGGGACACCCCGCCAGCTATACCTGGGGCCATGGAACTCGACATCGACCGGCGTGACCCGGTGTACCGGAACTGGCTCAAGGACGCCGTCGGCAAGGTGCAGGCCGACGCCAACCGGTCCGCCGACACCCATCTGCTGTCGGTGCCGCTGCCGGCCGAGTGGGGCATCGACCTGTATCTGAAGGACGAGTCGACGCACCCGACCGGCTCGCTCAAGCACCGGCTGGCCCGCTCGCTGTTCCTGTACGGGCTGTGCAACGGCTGGATCCGCCCCGGGAAGCCGGTCATCGAGGCGTCCAGCGGCTCGACGGCGGTCTCCGAGGCGTACTTCGCGAAGCTGATCGGGGTGCCGTTCATCGCCGTGATGGCGAAGAGCACCGTGCGCTCCAAGATCGACCTGATCGAGTTCCACGGCGGCCGATGTCATCTCGTCGACGACCCCTGCGAGGTCTATGAGGTGGCGGTGCGGCTCGCGGCCGAATCGGGCGGCCACTACATGGACCAGTTCACGTACGCCGAGCGCGCCACCGACTGGCGCGGCAACAACAACATCGCCGACTCGATCTTCCGGCAGCTGGCGCTGGAGCGGCACCCCGTACCGGCCTGGATCGTCGCGACCGCCGGCACCGGCGGAACGTCCGCCACCATCGCCCGCTTCGTCCACTACACCCAGCAGGACACCGGGGTCTGTGTCGCCGACCCGGAGAACTCCGCGTTCTTCCCCAGCTGGCAGTCGGACGACCCGGACGTCGTCACCGACCGCGGCTCCCGCATCGAGGGCATCGGCCGCCAGCGGGTGGAGCCGAGCTTCGTCCCCGGGGCGATCGACCGCATGATGCGGGTGCCGGACGCCGCGTCCGTCGCCTGTATCCGCGTGCTGGAACGGCTGCTGGGACGCAAGGCCGGCGCCTCCACCGGCACCGGCCTGTGGGCCGCCTTCCGGATCATCTCCGACATGCGGGCGGCCGGCGAACAGGGCAGCGTGGTGGGGCTGTTGTGCGACCCCGGCGAGCGGTACCTGGAGAAGTACTACTCGGACGAGTGGCTGGCCGCGCAGGGCATCGACATCGCCCCGTTCACCGCGCGGATCGAGCACTTCCTCACGACGGGCGAACTCAGCACCGTCGCGCCCAGCACCGTCACGCCCGTCAGCGAGCACGCCGCGCAGGCCGTCTGACGCTCAGCGGGCCGGGGACCGGCGCCGTCAGGCCTCCGTGCGGAGCCGCACGGAGGCGAGCGGCACGAAGCCGGGGCCGGATCCCTCGGTGGAGGCGTCGGTCCCCGACAGCCGGCGCAGCATCGACAGGGCTATCCGTTCGCCCTGCGCCTTGGCGTGGTCCGCGTTGGGGCCCGCGTACAGCCCGTCGACGGAGGCGCGCCACAGCTGGACCCAGCGGCCGAAGTGCTCGGCGGTCATCGGCCGGGTGTCGTGCAGGGCGGCGTGCGGGGCGAAGGCGTTGCCGCTGTAGTCGGCCGTCCGGAGCAGGGCGCGTTCCCAGAAGTCGGTGATCCTGGGGAGGTGGTCCTCGAGGTCGAGGCCCGCGATCTCGGTGAAGTACGGGCCGATCAGCCGGTCGGCGAGCGCCGCCTCGTAGAAGCGGCGCAGCAGCGTGCCGAGGTCGGCGCGGTCGGCGATGTCGGGCTTGGCAGTGACCATGGTCCTTCCAGGGTCCGTGTGGGGCGGACCGGCCGCCAGGGCCGAAAGACCCGGATACGGCAGCGTGCCATGGTGTTCCTCGCGCGGGTTCTGCCGCAAGGTGGCCTCCATGAGCAACCCCGCCGGCGCCGCGTTCCGCCGTATGACCGCCCGCAGCCGTGACGAGGCGCACCGGGCCTCGACCCCGCTCGAGCTCTTTTTCGACCTCTGCTTCGTGGTCGCCGTCGCCCAGGCGGGCGCCCGGCTGGTGCACGCGCTGGCCGCGGGCCATCCCGGCAACGGGGTCGTCGGCTATCTGCTGGTGTTCTTCGGCATCTGGTGGGCCTGGATGAACTTCTCCTGGTTCGCTTCCGCCTACGACACGGACGACGTGCTGTACCGGATCACCACGCTGGTGCAGATCACCGGCGTCCTCATCTTCGCCGCCGGCGTGCCGCGCGCCTTCGACGACAACGACTGGACGATCTCGGTGATCGGCTACTCGGTGATGCGGCTGGCGCTGGCCTCGCAGTGGCTGCGGGCCGCGCGCGGTGAGACCGGTGACGCGCGCAGCTGCGCGCTGCGGTACGCGTTCGGCGTCACCGTCTGCCAGTTCGGGTGGATCGGGCTGCTCTTCCTGCCCGACGGTGCGAAGGTGTGGGCGTTCCTCGGCCTGATCGTCGTCGAGCTGTCGGTGCCGCTGTTCGCCGAGCGCCGCCACCAGACGCCCTGGCACCCGCAGCACATCGCCGAGCGGTACGGCCTGTTCACCATCATCGTGCTCGGCGAGTCGATCGCGGCGGCGACCGTCGCCGTGCAGTCCGCGCTCGACGAGCACGAGGCGGTGGCCGAGCTGCTGCCGATCGCGGGCGGCGGGCTGCTGATCGTCTTCGCGGCCTGGTGGATCTACTTCGCCGTGCCCATCGAGGAGCACCTGGTCTCCAACCGCGAGGCGATCCCCTGGGGTTACGGCCACTACATCGTGTTCGTCTCCGCCGCGGCGATCGGCGCCGGCCTCGAAGTGGCCGTGGAGCAGAGCGTCGGGAAGGCGGAGATCTCGGTACGGGCCGCCTCCGCCGCGGTGACCGTGCCGACCGCCGTCCTGTTCTTCACCGTCTGGCTGCTGCACTCCCGGCACTACAAGAGCGGCCTCGCCCAGCAACTCGTCCTGCCGGTCGCCTCGTTGCTGGTCCTGGCCTGCACGTTCGCCGGGGAATCGGCGGTGCTACTGGCCGGGGTGGTGTCGGCGCTGACCGTCGCGGTCGGGGTCACGCTGGCGCGTCGCAGTGTCTCCCCACAGGTCTGATCAAGGATGGGCAAAGTCCTTCCCACCGCATTCCCACGACCGTACGATCTGCCCCGACGACCAGCCTGACCAGGCAATACGGCGTTACGGCGGCGGGGCGCCACGGCGCCGCGGTGTCACGTCAAGGGGGAGCCGGAAATGATCAAGACGGATACGGCGGGCGGGCCGGGCCGCGGCAGAGCGATGCTGCTGAGCTGGGGCCCGACGGTGCTGTTCAGCATCATCCTGCCGTGGGTCACCTACGGGATGCTGACGGACCACGGTGTCGCGCAGGTTCCCGCACTGCTGATCATCTCCGGCTGGCCGGTGGTGGAGATGGTGGTGTACTTCGCGATCCACCGCCGCCTGGACGAGTTCAGCATCATGATCCTCGGAACGCTGCTGCTGAGCGCGGTCAGCGCGCTGGCCTACAACAGCACCAAGATGGTGTTCATCAAGGACTCGGCGCTGACCGGACTGCTCGGACTGGCCTTCCTGCTCAGCCTGTTCGCGAAGCGGCCGCTGATCTTCTACTTCGGCCGCAAGTTCGCGACCGACGGCACCGACGCGGGCGTCACGGCCTGGAACGGCCTGTGGGACAAGTACGCGGGCTTCCGCGCCACCCAGCGCATGCTGACGGTGGTGTGGGGCGTCACCTTCCTCGTGGAGTCCGGCATCCGCATCGCCCTGACGTACGTGCTCTCCACCGACACGATGGTGGGCGTCTCCGGCGTGCTGCCGTTCGTGTTCACCGCTGGGCTGGTCTTCTACACGATCCGCACCGGCAGGAAGGGCGAGGCCCGGCGGGTGGCCGCGGAAGCGGCGGAGGCCGCGGCGGCTCCGGCCGACGCCCCGGCGGCTCCGGCCGGCTCCGTCGGTCCGGCAGCTCCGGCAGCTCCGGCAGCTCCGGCAGCTCCGGCAGCTCCGGCCGAAGCCTGATGGCCCCGCCACGGGTCTCATCGCATGGGAGAATCGCGTCAGAGACCCGTGGCACCGAGCAGTGATCCGGCCGCGTACGTGACGGCCATCGCCGTCGCCCCGCCCGCCATGTTCCGCAGGACGGCGGGGCGGGCCGGCGCGCTGCCCAGCCGCGCGCTCTCCCACCCGCACAGCGCGAGCGCGATCAGCACCGCCACCACCGTGACGGACAGCCGCAGCGGCGGAGGCAGCAGCACGATCGCCAGCAGGGGCAGGAGCGCCCCCGCGGTGAACGCGGCGAAGCTCGCGGCCGCCGCGTGCCACGGGTTGGTCAGTTCGTCGGGGTTGATGCCGAGCTCGACCCGGGCGTGCGCGCCGAGGGCGTCGCGTTCGGTGAGCTGCTCCGCGACCTCGCGGGCGAGTTCCCGGGTCAGCCCGCGGTCCTCCAGCAGACCGGTGAGCTCGGCGAGTTCCGCCTTCGGCTCGGTGGCCAGCTCCTCGCGCTCCATGGCCAGGGCGGCCTGCTCGGAGTCGCGCTGGGTGCTGACCGAGACGTACTCCCCCGCCGCCATCGACAGGGATCCGGCCAGCAGTCCGGCCAGCCCGGCGGTCAGGATCGCCGAACGGGAGTCGGTGGCCCCGGCCACGCCGACGACCAGCCCGGCCGTCGACACGACTCCGTCGTTGGCGCCCAGCACCCCCGCCCGCAGCCAGTTCAGCCGGCTCGCGAGCCCGCCCGCGTGGTGCGGCTCACCGTGCTCCACCTCGCTGTGCTCCACCTCGCCCTGCTCCACGGGGCCGGCGCCGCCGTCCCGCTCACCGCTGTCCTCGCCGTTCTGCCCGCCGTCACTCATGCCGCGAGGGTCTCATTCCTGACCGCCCGCGGGCGGTCAGGCCGCGACCGGTGTCCTGGCGTCGTCCGGCACCGGCGGCGCCGCCTCGGGCGCGGCGGGCCTGCGCAGCCCCTTCAGCAGGACGACGAGGGCCGCGGTGACGACCGTGCCCGCCGCGACGGCGACCAGGTACAGCCACGGGTTGCCGATCAGCGGCACCACGAAGATGCCGCCGTGCGGGGCGCGCAGCGTGCAGCCGAAGGCCATCGACAGGGCGCCGGTGACCGCGCCGCCGACCATCGCCGACGGGATGACCCGTAGCGGGTCGGCCGCGGCGAACGGGATCGCGCCCTCGGTGATGAACGAAGCGCCGAGCACCCAGGCCGCCTTGCCGTTCTCGCGTTCCGTACGGGTGAAGAGCCGCCCCCGGACGGTCGTCGCCAGCGCCAGGCCCAGCGGCGGCACCATGCCCGCCGCCATCACGCACGCCATGACCTTGAGGCTGCCGTCGTTCGGGTCGGCCAGACCTCCCACGGCGAAGGCGTACGCGACCTTGTTCAGCGGACCACCCATGTCGAAGCACATCATCAGGCCGAGGACGACGCCGAGGATGATCGCGTTCGAGCCCGTCAGGCCGTTCAGCCAGTCGGTGAGCTGCTTCTGGAGCCAGGCGATCGGCTTGCCGACCACCAGGAACATCAGGAAGCCCACCACCGCCGAGGAGATCAGTGGGATCACCACGACCGGCATGATGCCGCGCAGCACCGGTGGGATCGCGATCCGCTGGATCGCCATGACGACGGTGCCCGCGAGCAGACCGGCCACCAGGCCGCCCAGGAAACCCGCGTTGATCGTCAGCGCGATGGCACCGCCGACGATGCCGGGGACCAGCCCCGGCCGGTCCACCATCCCGAACGCGATGTATCCGGCCAGGATCGGGACGAGGAACGTGAACGCGGTGTCGCCGATCTGGAAGAGCAGCGCCGCCCAGCTCGCGCCCTCGTTCCAGAGGAAGTGATCGGTGACGGAGGGCGCGGCGTTGATCTCGTAGCCGCCGATCGCGAAGGCGAGCGCGATCAGCAGCCCGCCGGCGGCGACGAACGGCACCATGTAACTGACGCCGTACTGTACCCAAGACACTTCAGCTTCACAATGGGGGTTTTCGGGCATGGCAGCGTCGTCCAAGTGGACTCTCCACCCTTCACTAGAGAAGGCCCTACGGGCCGGCCAGACAGTCGAGGAGTACGTGGGCGACCGTAAGCCCTGCTGCTCCTACGCCCGCATCAGTCAAGACAAGAAGAAGGAGATGGGGGTTGCCCGGCAGCACCTCAATAATGACGAGTTCGCTGGCATGCATGGATGCGTGATCGTCTACCGGTACACGGACAACGACATCACGGCAGCAGACCCGGACATCGAGCGGCCCGCCTTCCTCCGTTTGGTTCGGGATCTCCGCGCCCGGCGTACGGCCGAAGACATCAGAGTCGAGGGCTTGTTCGTGGTCGAAGAGGAACGCGTCGTTCGCCTTCCCGAAGACTATTTGAAACTGCACCGAGCGCTTACGGTGGACAAGTCCGGCGCTTTCGCAATCAAAGACACGAACACCTTTCTTGACGTCCATTCCGATTCCGAAATGATCCGGGGACTCCTGAACTCTGCGATGGGGGAGAAGGAAGTCACGAAGACCCGGCGTCGAGTCACGAGAAACATGCGCGACCAGGCGCTTGAAGGTATGCCGACAGGACGTCGCCGCTTTGGATGGAAGGGCGCCGATCCGAAGCTTGATCGTCCTACAAACAAATTCCTCGAACCGAAGGAAGCAAAGATCCTTAGGGAAGCCTTGGATCTTGCCCTGAAGGGGAAAAGCTGGGCAACGATTGTGCACCACTTTGAGGACAGTAAAGTCCCAACGGTTCGCGGCACTCGATGGACGACTACTCCAGTTCAGTACATGCTCACCAACCCCGCCATATGTGGTTACCGAATGATGTACGGCGAACTGGTAAGGGATCGAGAGCACGGAGAACCCATTGTCGGAAAATGGGAGACCATTGCGACTCCAGCGGAATGGCACAAGATGCTTCGGCGGTGCGACTCCTGGTTCAACCTCGAAGGCGACACTGCCTACAGTCGCTACCGTGCGAAGGTTAAAACCGAAGGAAAGAAAAATTATCAGCAACTAGCCGAAGCCACCCGGAAATTCATGCTCACCAATATTGCCCGTTGTGGGTATGTAGACGATGACGGCAACATGTGCCTTGCCAAAATGAAGGGGAACGGGCCGGGCGGATCCAACAAGCACGCACGCTACCGTTGCGGCGACACCCGATGCAATAAAGTCAGCCGACGAGCCGACCTCGTAGACCTCGCCATTGAGATGACCGTAATCAAGGTCCTCGAAGAGCAATTCTCGAATATGCAGCCAGAAGAACAGCTTTGGTACGGCGAAGGCACCCTCACTTCCCTACTCGCGAAACGAGAGGAAATTAAGAGTGCCTATAACGAGAGCCGCATCGGCATGACAGAGTATTTGGATTTCAAGGACACGAACGACAAACAGATCGCGGACTCACAGAAGGACCGGGAAGACTTCTACGCCGAACAGGCGGCCAAGAACCTCCTTGCCGGATTCAAAAAGGAGAAGTGGGAAAGCTTCGACATCAGGCAGAAGAGAACAGCCATAGGGACAATCTACCGCGCTGTGATCATTCACCCAATTCCCAAGGGAAGGTCACGAAGCGCGGAGTTCGACCCTAATCTGTTGGATCCGATCCCTAGGGAAACTCACTGAATCAGATCACGCAAAATCTCAAGCTGCTCCCGGCCTAGGCGGGGGGCAGCTTTTGCCTTCTCTGTGGCCCAGGCATCAATTCGCGCTTGAACGTCGTCCGTGCACGCAGGCGGGGTGTCAGTCGCAGTTGTCATGACTTCCCCTCGTACTTGAGCTGGGCGGCGAGGCCGTGTTGTTGGCGCACAGTTGCGGCGAGGAGTTCTTCGCCGGGGCTGTAGCCGTTGCCGAGATAGGCCCAGGAGGATTCGGTGATGAGGGTGGTGTTTTCTTGTTCGTGCTCGGGTAGGCCGGCACGGATGCGTTCGTGGGCGCGTTCGGTGCGCCAAGTGCGGCGTGCGCCGCGCAGTTCGCCGAGGGTGGTGGAGTAGCGGCGGGATTTGCTGGAGAAGTGGCCCCGGAAGCCGAGCATGTGGGCCCAGTGGCGGAGCTTGAGGTGTGCCAGGTCGGGGATTCCGCCGAGGTCCCAGGCTGTGCGGATCATTTGGCGAACGTGTCGCTGCACCACGAGGTGGACGAGGGGTTGGCCTTGTCCGGTGCCGTCACAGGGTTGGCACTCGGTGCGGCGTCCGTCAGTGAGGCGAAAGCCGCGACCTTTGCAGGTGGGGCAGGTCACCGAGCGGTCGAGGGTTCCCGCGGTTTCTGCTCCCTTGGTGGCGTACTTCGCGACGTAGGCCGCCACCTTGTGATCGGAGAGCTTGGTGGGTGACCGACTCAGAGATCGTGCGTCGATCTGACGCCCCCAGCGAAAGACGCGGGAGCCGATCGCGTCGTTGTCGTCCAGGCGTACGAACACGGCTTTCGCGGCGGCCCGGATCGCCTTGATCAGAACGAGGGTCGTGGCCTCCTCAGGGGGCTCTTGGTCGCTTCCCTCCGGCCCGTCGAAGCGGATGATCGCGTGATAGTGGACCAGGCCGCGCTTTTGGTACTCGGCGACTTTGGCGAACGAGATCCGCAGGACCTTGTTCAGGGCGCGCACGGTCATTTCCAGAGCGGCAGCGACAGCGCGGCGCAGGTAGACGGTGAAGCGCTGCCACAGGGCGGGGGCGTGCGCGTTCCACAGCACGGCGCCGCTGTAGTCGTAGCGGGTGGGGTTGATCGGGGTGCCCAAGGACGGGTCATCGGGGGTGTGGCGGTGTCCGCACTTGCAGGTGAGGCGGGTGCCGGTGGCGTTCTTGGCCCGGTTGTGGACTGCGCCGAAGGAGGGGGCGGTGAAGGTGGCGAACACCCGGGGGTGCCCGGAGACGGTCTCCGGGATGCCTTTGCCGCCGGAGAGCCCGGCTTTGATCAATTGGTAGGTGTCAGCAGCGTAGATACGGGAGCAGGCGGGGCAGCGCGAGGCACGGCGGTTGCCGCACGGCAGCAGGAGCCTGCCCGTGGGGTGGTCATCGGTGTTGAACACGTGCAGGGCTTCACCGGTGGCCGCGTTGAGCGTGGCGGAGTACCCGACGAGCTGAACGGGGTGGGTGCAGCCGCCGAGGCGGCCAATCTGCTCCTGGACGCGGTCGAAGTCGGGGAGCTGAGCCAGGGTGAACAGGTCACGCATGGCGGTGGTCATGACCGGGGCGGCCGGAGCCATCGGTTGGGGCAGGGCCGGGGGCGGGGTGCTGAGGGTGGCGTGTTGGGCAGGGGGGCACCACCGGGCGAGCAGTTCGTGTGCGGCCCGGCTGATCTGTTCCGGGGCGGTGGTGGTCATGGTGGCGGTGTCCTTCCTTGTGGGCAGGGGTGGCCCGGCCAGGAACCGTGCGTGTGGGCATGGCGGTTCCTGGCCGGAGCCACAGGGGGGGTTGTGCGGGGTGGGGGTTAGGCCGGCACGCAGGTCTCAGGCGGTGAGGTGCGCGTGCACGGCACCGGCCAGCGACGAGGCAACCCCGAGACGACTGGCCAGCTCCGGGGCGGTGATGTGCTGCCCGTGCCGTTGCTGATGGTCGGCAGCGATCCGGCGCCCGGCTTCCAGGAGCGGAGCGGGGACAGGACGGACAGCCCCAACCGGGACGGGTGCCGGGGCCGCAGTGGCGACCGTTGGGGCCGCAGCGGCGGGCATGGCCGGTTGCGGCGTAATCGCGGGAGCGGTTGCGGGGTCCGGGATGGTGGTGTGGAAGTGGGCCAGGAGCAGGGGGCCGACCTTGCCCCAGCCCAGGAGCAGGAGGGGTGCGACGGTGTCGAGGGCGGCGCGGCCGTAGTGCCGGGCGGCCAGGGGTTCGGCAACGTTGAGCGCCAGGGTGAGGAGTCCGCACACGTGCATGAGGCGTTGTGCCGGGGCGAGTTCGGCCGGGGCGACGCCATGCAGGGCCAGGTGGCGCAGGGCGACCAGCAGGCCGACCACGGACAGATCCACCATGGGGGCGATCAATGGTGCGATCGGGTGTGGGACGCCCAGGCGAAGCGCCAGGGACCAGACGTTGCCGAAGGAGAAGGTGAAGGCCAGGGCCGCGATGACCGCCATCACGGCCGTGACGATGCGCTGTGTGTTCCGGTCGGCGGTGGCGGTCATCGCGGGGTGTCCTCCCTTCGTTCTGTGGTCGGGGTCGGGCTTAGCGGCTGCCACGGGGGCGAGGGTGGTTCTTGAACATGACCGGGGGTGCGGCCAGGGACACGGCGAGCAGGTCCGTGGGGTCGGCGGTCAAGTGGGCGGTGTCGGCGGCGATCTGCGCGGCGTAGTACGGATCGACCTCCGGCATCCGGACCCGGATGAAGCCCTCCTGCCCCTGGGTGACCATCGCGGCAACGCCGACGTATCCGGGGTCCTGCAACAGCACCGGATTGGCGTCCGGCCAGTTGCGGATGTCCTCCCCCAGCGCGGCCACGGAGGCTTCCGCCGTCTTCTGTGCGAAGGACAGTCCGACCGGGCACACATCCCGGATGAACGTCGGGATCGCATCACCCGTGGCTTTCTGGGTGGCGAGGATGACCACCATCCCGATGGAACGGCCCTTCTTGACGAGGTCTTCCACCAGTCGGGCGTTTTCCGCCGCCAGCGCCGCAAGCGCCTTGGTCTTGGGGTCGCTGCCCTTGTGGTCACGGAAGTACGTATGCGCCTCATCAATGATCACGAGGACCAGCGGCCATTCCGGGGACGGGCCGACGTGCCACATGTTGGCCACCCCCAGCACCCGCCGGATGGTCGAGGACCGCTCACGCCGCAGCGCGACGAGCCGCTTAAGGAGCCGGTTGGCTTCCTCCAGGTCGTCACCGGCGAAGGCGAAGAAGCGTTTCACCATGTCGGCGTAGTCGCCCTCATCGGCCGAGGACACCTTCCCGTCCAGGACAACGATCTGTACCGCGCCCGAGGGCGCCAGGCGGCACACGATGGCGTTGACCAGGGACGTTTTCCCGTACCCGGGCAGGCCGGCCACGGTGATGCCGGGGATGTTGGACACCCGCAGCGTCACCAGCTCGGCGTACTCGTCCACCCCGAGATCCCACAGGCTCACGTCCGGCAGCGGCAGGCCGGAGGGGATGAACGTGGTCGGGACGATCAGGGGGTCGGTGCGCACCGCGCGCATGATGACCTTGCCGGGGCCGTTCTGCCGTACCGACAGCCGGGTGCATCCCCAGTCGTCCGCCAGGTATGCGGCCTTGTTCTTGAAGTCCTCCAGGCCCACGTTCGGCAGGCAGTTCGCGTGCACGATGACGCCGAATCGGTCCGGGACTGTCGAGATCTTGGGAGTCTTCTCCCGGGGCTTGGGTACCTGCCCGTCCTTGGCGGTCATCGAGGCCACGAGCGTGGGCTTCTTGTCTACGACCGACAGGCCCAGCATCAACGCCAGACGCACCCAGCGCCGCCGTATCCGTGCCGCCTGGCGGATGCTGGCCCGCATCTCGGTATCGGCCCGCAGGTAGCGGACGGCGATCCGGATGCCCAGCACCAGGAGCACCACCAGGCCAAGGGCCACGAGCAGCGGCGCATAGTGGGTGGCCGTTTCGGGGGTCATACCGCCCTCCTTTCGTTGTGGGTGTCGAACAGGAACTCGACCAGGGCCAACTCGAAATCGCCCCAGTCCGTCAGGTTGTCCAGCGGCGGATAGCCATGGGCCACGAGCAGCGCGCCCATCGACTTCACGAACTGTTCGGTGAACCGGTCATCGCCGGGCACGTGGTCCAGCGGGTAGGCGCGTGGCGGGCCGAACATCACGCGGCACCACCCCGGTAGAGGAACCTGAACAGGCCCACGTGCAGGTCGACCAGGTCCGGGCCCGTAGTGACGGGCGGGTAGCCGTGCGCCTCCAGGACCTTGACCACGTCGAGGAGCAGACCCGCCGTGAAGCGGGGATCGTCGTCATCCGATGCGAGCGGATAGACGCGCTCGGCAGGCACGGCGGTCACTTGACCAGCTCCAGGCCCTCAGCGCGGTAGGACAGGCCCACGTTCACCGAATCGCCCATGCCCTTGATCCCCCACGGGGCCGCGATCAGGCCCACAGGCCGCACCACCGCACCCGGGGCGAGCTTGTCCGGGATCTGCGACGCCGGAACGGTGATCTTCAGGATCTGTGCGCGCCCGTCAAACATCTCGACGAGGTTGACCACCGACAGCGCCTCACCAGACATCCGGTCGAAAGCCCGCTCCGGCGGCATCCCCTCAGCGGTGTCCTTCAGCTTGTCCACCGCCGCGACCGCGACCATGAACATCGATCCGGCGGTGTCGACCTTGGCGAATGCACGTGCCATGACTTGCTCCTTCGTTGAGCCGAACCCCGTTGGGTGCGGCGTGAGATCAACAGTGCCCGAACACTCTGGAGGAGTCAAGCGATCTAGATGACTCGGTTCGTTCGGAACGGCCTAGAGGTCATGCGGGCCGGGTTATCCACAGGGCGCGACAGGTGTTCAGGGTGGTCTAGATCGGACTATCCTCGGCCTATGACGCTGCCTGCCCACGGCCCGCGACCGCCGTACCAACTGGCCGCAGACAAGATCCGTGAGGACATCCGGACCGGGAAACTGCGCCCTGGCGAGCGTCTGCCGTCTGCACGTGAGCTCAAGGACGAACTCGGCATCGCCAACGCCACCGTGCACGCGGCGCTAAGGGTGCTGAAAGACGAAGGCTTGGTCTACTCCGTCCACGGCCGAGGCACCTACATCGCCGAGTCCAACTACAAGCCCGACCCCGTCGGCGAGTTCAAGTTCGACTACACCCCGCCCGCTTGGTACACGCAGAACACCGGCGAACCCCAAGCGACCGGCGAGAGCGACGAGGAAGCCGCGGAACCGGATCAGCCGGCCCCGGCCCCCGGAGGCGATCAGGCGTCCGCGATGACGGAATTCCTGATCGGCCTCCGAGACCAGATGCGCTCCATGAGCGCTCAGGTCACCGGGCTCACGCAGCAGGTGACCGAACTTGAGTCGAAGGTCCAGCGCCTAGAGCAGCAATCCGCACCTGAACACCCGTAAGGCGCTCGCGCACCTCGTCCAGCTCGGCCACCATCCGGGATCCCAAATCGGCTATCTCCCGCATCAGCCGTAGATCCTGTTCCGTCATCACCATTCCCCCGCTTCGCTGCGAACCCGTCCCACCACTGCTCTCACGCATCGCCAGCCCCCGCACCGCCGCCGGTTACCTCCGCAGGATCACGGACTGTAGAGCGGAAATCCGGCCGCACCAAACGACCTTGATCAACTTCGCGTGAGCGCGTTCCAGTCCCCCGTACGCAGTGGGACGCAGGCGGACGCAGCCGTACACAGGCGGACACAACAGCCGCTCCCACGCCGCTCATTCGCGTGATGGACATCACATTCCCTCCCCGTTAGATAGGCGCTTCGCGGTTCCTTCGACGACGACGGCAAGAGCCGCGCTTCGCTGTCCGCACGAGAAGCCTGGAACGGCAACATCACTGAAAACGTCACTGAAAAGCGCTCTCAAAGTCACAGTTCGGCATCTCCGTTCAGTGATGTTGCGAGTGCCGCTCCGCAGCAGTGGATTGCCCCAGAAACGCCGCACTCTCGCCGCCCTTCGTGCCGCTTGCTCGCCCACCGCACCCGCTAGCGGACCAGACACCGGGACACGGCGGATCTCGTGCCATGTCGGCAGCCTGGCACTCGCGCACACGAACAACCGGCCCTCACCCCCACCAAGGCCCTCTCCTCCCGCCAGGCGGTTAAGAACTTCGCTTTCGCGCCCGCCACACGGGACGACCCCTCTCCCGCTCAACGCCTGTCGCCTCACGCCATCACCTCTCATCGACCGACCCGCGAACTGAAATCGGTGCATTTGTTCAGCACCGCTTTTTTGTTCCTCACCCTGAGGAAGTGGCGAAAAAGGCCCCGATGTGACAGCGCGGCCCACGCGACTTGATATGACCTGCATCACAAGCGCGTCACTTCCTTCCATCGCCCGCCCCACGAACCGCCTTCCGTGGGGTCGGCAATAGAGGTGCCGAGAGCGGCGCATGCGTGACCCCCTCACCGCCCGAAGTTCTGTGACACCCGTCACGCACATGCGGATCCGCCTTCCTCCAGAGCCGCACTGCGCGGCCGAAGGGCCATCCACCCGGGGAAAGCGGACACCTCCCCCCTGTGGACAACTTTTCGCGCCGAAGGGACCGGTTCGCAGGCAGCACAGGCCAGGCGCACCGGTGACCTGGGCAAACGGGCGCCAAGGGGAAACTCTGGCCGTGTTCATGAACGAATCTTGCAAGGAAATGCCTGTGGATAGATTTCCGTGAACGCTCCACCAAAAGACTTGAAGGCCGCCAAAGGCCCATGAAACGTAAGAAAACTTTCCACGAATGTGGGGCATGACGCGCTATCGCATTGACGCGGCGCACGAGGAGGAGCCGACCGGCCGGAAGCGCATGACCGGGCTATCCAGTGCCTTCAACCGGTCGCAGACGACGAGGGGCACGCGCAGGACGAGAAGGCCGACCGACGGCACCAGCCACGTTCCGCAGCAGTGGCCAACGCCGGTCAGCGGCAGAGCTGTTAAGAGTTTCTTTACTGGATCAAGGCGGCCCGCTGACGCGGGCCGCGCGCGCTGGCGGCCCGTGGCCGCCGACGCTCCTGTCTCCGCCCCGCTCCGGCGACCTCGGGCCGCTCAGCGCGCAAGGACAGAGAAGCGGACAGCCAAGAGCAGGAAGCAACCCCGACAGCCCCACAGCAGCCCCACCAGGCCGCACCACGACACGCAGCAGACGCAGCCGGACAACCACACGACCAGCGCAGCCCACGACACCGCTACCCAGGAATCCGCAGGAAGCCTGCGCAGCAACAACCACCACCAGGACCACCGCCACTCAGGACCGGAGACCACGGCCACGGCCGACACCACGACGCGCCGTCACGCACAAGCCCATGGAGTGGCTGAGCACAGTGGAACTGCGGCGAGCCTCCCGCGCCAAGCAGGCCGGCACCCCGCCATCGTGGCTAGCGTTCCGTGGCTGGGGCCCAATCCGCCAAGGGGATCCAGCTCCGAAAGCACAGAGCCCCGGCCACGCACCACGGAGGGGAGTGCGTGACCGGGGCGACCTTGGGTTGTCCTAGGCGGACTGTTTCCGTTCCTTGCTCAGCCGCCGCACCTCGGCTCGTTCCTGGCGTGCCTCGGCCGCGCGCTTGACGCCTTCCTTGCGGCGGACCTCATAGCCATCCGGTTCGACCAGGTGGTAGCAAAGGCCGCAGACGTAGCCACCTTCCGGCCCTTCGATCACCGGTTGCAGACAGTTGCTACACCGCATGGTGGGGGACATATAGGCCCCCGTATTGGCGTCATTGCTCATGACTTCAGTGTGCCGCAACCGAGATGAACGGCAACAGCGGACGCGGACCGGGGTTGACACCGCCGGATGCTCCGCAGTTGCAGGACCAGCGACCGTCCGGACCCTGGATGACTGAAGCTCCACAGACTGTGCAGTTCATGACGACTCTCTCTGATATCGAAGTCTGATGATGCTTACGCGCTCGGCTGGATAGCCCACATGTGCGCCCTCCCTTCCTTGACGATGGCTGGCCCGCTCCCGGGCGGGGAATCTTCCTGCCGACCGGGAACGGGGGCATAGGGGCCACTACAGGCCGTGGGGTCTCCGCCGGTGCCGTCCGGGGCGCACGCCCTCGTGAGTAGGCCCACCAGGCCGGAACGCTTGCTGTCGGGGATCGGGCGCTTCCGTCTCAGCGATCATGAGTGAGTCAAAGATCTGATCGCGGAGCACCTGCGTGCAGAACTCGCACGCATAAACGTGACCAGTTGCACCGCCGAATGTTGCAGCGCCAATCCATAGGACGCGCGTCCGTCCCTGCCCGCACCAGAGCCAGCACCGGCCCGATATCCAGTGGTTTTGGTCGTCTGTTTGTGCGACCGGAGGCAGTCCCGCGACCGTCGGTATCTGTAAACCGGACATCATCGGGCCCACTTCCGTCGATCGTTTTCTACGGCGAGACGCAGGCTCAGTTCGGTTCGCACAGTCAGCCGCACAACATCGCACAGGCGCGCGTCCCAGAGGGCGCCCGTGCGGAGTTCGCGCAGCCTCGCAACGTCACCCTCGATGGCCGTCACAACGCCTAAACGGTGCAAGTTGGTGTCTCGTGCTGCCCGGCCCACCTCAACGTCTCCAGCGGCCCCCAAGGGTTTCCCGGGGCTCACTGCCATACGCTCCGAGATCCCTGAATCTGGGCACACTCTGCCTTGATCTCTGGATCGAGATGGTCCAAGGTCATCGGTCGGCCCTCGCTTCGCTGCTGACGTTGCTGTGTGTACTGCCAGCGTCGCCCTCAGGTGCGTACGCTCACCAGAGACAGGTGTCCCCAACTGGGATTGGGGACAAGGAGGAGAGCACGTATGCCGAAGCCCAGAGAGCTGAAGCCAGGACGCTCCGCGCGGGACCTGTTCGGAGCGGACATGCGTCGCTTAAGGGCCCGCGAGAAATGGTCACTTGCCGAGATGGCCGATCGACTGCCCTACAGCAAAAGCCACTTAGCTCGGATTGAGGGCGCCGAGATCCTGGCCCCGCCGGAGCTGGCGCCCCTATTGGACACACTTTTCAGCACTGACGAACACTTCGTCGGCCTGTTCCGTCTCGCCCGACGAGAGGCCCATCCGGGCAAGTACCGCCCGTACATGGAACTTGAGGCCGAAGCGGTCAAGATCGAGCAGTACGCCGCTCAGGCGGTCCCTGGCCTGCTCCAGACGGAGGAGTACGCCCGTGCGCTGCTTGAGTGCGACCGTGAAGCGACCGAGGAGCGGATTGAAGAGCTCGTCGCGGCCCGCATGAGTCGACAGGAGCTCCTGCGCCTTGACCCACCGCCGCACTCGTGGACGATCTTGGATGAGGCGGTGCTCCGCCGCACCATTGGCGGTTGCGCAGTAATGCAGGAGCAACTTGCCGCGCTCTTGCCGCTCGTGGACTCCCCAACCACGACGATTCAGGTGCTCCCGTTTAGCCACGGGGCGCATGCCCTTCTTGGTGGTTCGTTGACCCTCCTGACGCTGCCAGAGGGCGAGGTGGCTGCCTACGAAGAGGGCATCGACATGGGGCACCTCTACGAGGATTTAAGCGAAGTCCAAAAACGCCAGCGGGCGTACGATGCCCTGCGGGGATACGCTCCGTCGCCCCGCCGTGCCGCCGCCTTGATTTCATCGGCTTTGGAGGACTGCAAGTCATGCGAACCACCACCGACCTGAGCACCGCAGCGTGGCGGAAGTCCACCTACAGCAACACCAACGGCGGCGAGTGCATTGAGGTCGCTGACGGCATCCCTGGTGTCATCCCCGTCCGCGACTCCAAGGACCCCGAAGGGCCGGCCTTGCGCTTCTCACACGACGCATGGTCATCCTTCATTGCTGGCATCCAGGCCGCCGAGTTCCCTGCCACCTGACCCAGCCCACACGCCACCGCCGGAGCCTCTACTCGCTGCCGCCCTCCAAGTTCCGGGCCAGAAACGACGAAGACCCCCGACCGAATACAGCACAGGACGGGGGTCATCGCATGGGGTCGGGTCGGGGTTCCCTTCAGTCCCCCAGGTCGAGCCCCAGGCTGTCGGCCAACTCGCGAAGGACTTCCGGGGGGATGGCCGGGGTCTTAGCCGCCTGCTCAGTGGCCCAGCGCTCCAAGATTTCGTCCATGATGCTCCTGACCTGCGTCTTTCTGAAGTGTCTTGACTTCAGCACCTGACGCCGGTCATCAGCCACTTGCGCAGCCGCGTGCCGAAGCCTTCGGCGGACTCGTCGGGTTCGCCGGCCGTTCCGAACGGCGCATCGCTGCCGTCGGCGCCCGCCGGGTGTGCCGCGGCCGTCACCTCGCCGCGTTCCGCCCTGCCGCGCGCCTCGGCGATGAGCTCCGGTGCGCGGCTGATACCCGCCTTCACCCCGACGTCCACCGTCGGCTTCCCCGCGAAGCGCTCCTTGTCGCGGACCTCCACGTCATGGGCGAGGATCACCGCGTCCGCGGCCTCGATCGCCGCCTTCGGCAACTTCTTGAAGCCGGCCGAGCCTTGGGTCTCCACGGTGATCTGCACACCGGCGTCCCGGGCGGCGTTCTCCAGGGACTCCGCCGCCATGTACGTGTGCGCGATGCCCGTCGGGCACGACGTCACCGCCACGACGCGGAACGGCCGCTCCTGCGGAACGCCTTCGGCTGCGGTTTCCGGTGCGGCTTCCGATGCGGTGACGGCCTGGGTGGCCGGGGTGGCCGGCGGTATGACCTCCGGCTCCGCGGTCGCGGGCTCCGCTACCGGCCCGCCCGCGATCAGGGCCGCGGCCGTCGCCGGGTCTTCGGCCGTGCGCAGGGCCGCGGTGAACTCCGGGTCCATGAGGCGGCGGGCGAGGGCCGACAGGATCGTCAGGTGGTCGGTGTCGGCACCGGCCGGTGCCGCGATGAGGAAGACGAGGTCGGCCGGGCCGTCCGGGGCGCCGAAGTCGATACGGGTGGCGCTGCGGCCGAACGCGAGGGTCGGCTCGGCGACATGCGCGCTGCGGCAGTGCGGGATCCCGATGCCGCCGTCGAGACCGGTCGGCATCTGGGCCTCGCGCGCGGCCACATCCGCGAGGAACCCCTCCAGATCGGTGACGCGTCCGGCGGCCACCATCCGCTCGGCGAGCGAACGTGCCGCCGCTTCCTTGCTGTCGGCGGCCAGGTCGAGATCGACCAGCTCCGCGGTGATCATGGCACTCATCGCGCGGCTCCATTGCTCGCGTCCCCGCCCGGCGGGCGGAACGGACTGTGGGTGGAACGGGGTGCTGCGGCCACCGGGCAGGTCGGCTGCCCGGCGCCCGTCATACGGACGCCCGTTATGAAGGCGTCCGTAATGCCGGCGCCCCTCATGCCGGTTCCCGCAGCAGCCGGGAGAGGGGAACGTCCGCGGTCACGGTGACCGCCGACGGGTCGAGATCCGCCGGCGCCGGCATGACGCTGCCCGGCAGCTGCACGGCGGCCGCCCCATGGGCGACGGCCGAGGCGAGGGCCGCCTCCCCGTCGCCGCCCGCGCCGAGGAACCCCGCCAACGAGGCGTCCCCGGCCCCGACGTTGCTGCGGACCACCGCGACCCGCGCCTGCCCGAAGTACGTACCGGAGTCGTCGACGAGCAGCTGGCCGTCCGCGCCGAGGCTGGCCAGCACCGCCCGCGCGCCCAGGGCGCGCAGTTCTCCCGCCGCCTTCACCACGTCGCCGACCGTCGTGAGCGGCCGGCCGACGGCCGCGGCCAGTTCCTCCGCGTTGGGCTTGACGACATCGGGGCGCATCGCGAGCGCGGCGAGCAGCGAGGGACCCGAGGTGTCGAGGGCGACGCGGGCGCCGGCCCGGTGCGCGCGGGCGACGAGTTCGGCGTACCACTCGGGCGGCAGCCCGCGCGGGAGGCTGCCGCAGCAGGCGATCCAGCGGGCGTCGGCGGACCGGGTGCCGACCGCGTCGAGCAGTGCCTCCGACTCGGCGGCGGTGAGCGTGGGTCCGGCCGCGTTGAGCTTGGTCAGGGTCCCGTCCGGCTCGGCGACCGAGACGTTGACCCGGGTCGAGCCGGCGATGCCGACTCCCGCGACCTCGATGCCCTGCTCCCCCAACAGCCGGCCGAGCAGCGCACCTTCGGGACCGCCGATCGGCAGCACGGCGACCGTGCGCCGCCCGGCGGCGGCCACCGCGCGCGAGACGTTGACGCCCTTGCCGCCGGGGTCGACCCGGTCGGCGGTGGCCCGCAGCACGGCCCCGCGCTCGAGCGCGGGGATCTCGTACGTACGGTCCAGGCTCGGATTCGGCGTGACGGTGACGATCATGCGCGTACTACTTCCGTGCCCGCGCTCTCGATCGCGCGGGCTGCTTCGGGGCTGAGTCCCTGGTCGGTGATGAGCAGGTCGACATGGGAGAGGTCTCCGAAGCGTGCGAAGTTCCGCTGTCCGTACTTCGAGGAGTCGGCGAGCAGCACGACGCGCCGCGCGGCGGCGATCATCGCCCGCTTCACGGCGGCTTCGGCGAGGTCGGGGGTGGTGAGCCCGCCCTCGGCGGAGAAGCCGTTCGCGGCGAGGAACAGCACGTCGGCGTGGATCTCGCTGTAGGCGCGCAGCGCCCACGCGTCCACCGCGGCGCGGGTGCGGTGCCGGAGCCGGCCGCCGACGAGGTGCAGGGTGAGGTCCGGGTACTCCGACAGGCGCGCGGCGATCGGCAGGGCGTGCGTCACGACGGTGAGCCGTGAGTCGAGCGGGAGGACGGCGGCGAGCCGGGCCGCGGTGCTGCCCGCGTCCATGACGACGCTGCCCTCGGCGGGCAGTTCGGCCAGCGCGGCGCGCGCGATCCGGTCCTTCTCGTCGGCCGCCGTCGCCTCGCGCTCGGCGAGGTCGGGCTCGAAGTCGAGGCGCCCGGCCGGTATGGCCCCGCCGTGCACGCGCTGGATCAGTCCGGCCCGGTCGAGTGCCTTGAGATCGCGGCGGATCGTCTCCGGCGTGACGTCGAACTCCTCGGCCAGCGAGGGGACGTCGACGCTTCCGAGATCGCGGGCCCGCCGCAGGATCTCTTGCTGCCGCTCCGGGGCGTACATGTGGTTTTGCCTCCGCCTCATGCCCGAGTGTGTTGCTATGCCGTCACCGTACGCACGGTTCGACCGAAAGTAAAAACAAACAGGCATGCGGCGGATTCATTCGGACATAGGCGGGACGTCATGGCCAGGAAGGGGGCGATGGATCCCGGACCGGGTCCGGACATGGCCGAACCCCGGCGCGGGGGGGGTTGCGCCGAGGTTCGGGTTCAGGGGCGGCGGGGACGGACCCCGCCGCGGGTCAGGCGGCCTCGTACTCCAGGCCCGTGTCGCGGGCCATGCGCTTGAGGTCTGCCAGGGCGTGCTTCTCGATCTGCCGGATGCGCTCACGCGTCAGGCCGTGCTGCTTGCCGACCTCGGTCAGCGTCCGCTCGCGGCCGTCCTCGATACCGTACCGGGACCGGATGATCGAAGCCGTGCGTTCGTCGAGTCGGCCGATGAGCTCTTCGAGCTCCTCTCGGCGCAGCATGACGAGGACGGACTGCTCGGGAGAGGCGGCGGCGCCGTCCTCCACGAGATCCCCGAACTCGGTCTCGCCGTCCGCGTCCACGGACATGTTCAGGCTGACCGGGTCACGGGCCCAGTCGAGCACGTCATGCACGCGGGACGGCGTCGAGTCCAGCTCGGCGGCGATCTCCTCGTGCTCCGGGTCGCGCCCGTGCTCACGGTTGAACTCCCGCTGCACACGCCGGATCCGGCCCAGCTCCTCCACCAGGTGGACGGGGAGCCGGATGGTGCGGGACTGGTCGGCGATGGAGCGCGTGATGGCCTGGCGGATCCACCAGGTCGCGTACGTGGAGAACTTGAAGCCCTTGGCGTAGTCGAACTTCTCGACGGCGCGCACCAGGCCCGCGTTCCCCTCCTGGATGAGGTCGAGCAGCGGAAGACCGCTGCGCGGGTAGCGGCGGGCGACCGCTACGACGAGGCGCAGATTGGAGCGGATGAAGACGTCCTTGGCGCGGTCGCCGATGGCGACCAGCGCCTCCAGCTCCTCGCGATCGGCACCAGCCCCGGCACCTTCGACGAGCTGGGAGTCACCGGAGAGTATGCGCTCGGCGTAGACGCCGGCCTCGATCTCCCGGGACAGTTCGACTTCCTGCGCAGCGTCGAGCAGCGGCGTACGAGCGATCTCGTCGAGGTACATACCGACGAGGTCGCGGTCTGCGGCTTCCCCGCCAACGGCGCGGACGCTGCTGCTCCCGCCTGCGGAACGACGGGCGACGGCACGGGTTGCCATGCGTGCTCCCTTGCGAAGGTTCGGTCGGGTGTCGGTTGGAGCGGGACTCTTGATGCTGCCCTTCGGCTGCCCGCTCTGATCTGGATAACGACTGGAATCCGGACACAATTCCCCTGTCGATCACTGATTTTCGCGATCTTGCAGTATCCTGTGCCGCCACACAGCGAGGCGCAGCGCTGTGGGTGGCCGGGAAGCCCAGGTCAGGGCCGGTCGCGGGGCGATCCGGGGCCTTGGCGGACTTCCACGGCCGCTGTGCCCGTGAGACGCCGCTCACATCCGTGGCCCGTGACCGGCATCCGGTGTCGGCATCCACTGGCACCGTCCGCCGTCACTGTCCGCTGTCGGGTCCCGCGCCCGGGCTTCGCCGCCCGTGGCTGCTCTCCTACCCACAAGACGGCCCGTACCGCATATTGGTTGCCCAAACAGGCGAAGAAGCCCTGAATGACCCTGGTCCCCGGGACCTAGGTCCCCAGCCCGTTACGCCCCAATGGCACCCCGGCCTACCGTCGGCCCCATGGAACCCAGGCGTACGACCGACACGACCGGCGTCCTCGACGAGGCCCTCCAGCGACTGCACTCCACCGGCCCGGAATTCAACGGCTGGCTGACGAACCACGGCCCGATGGCCGTCGAGGCCCTGGTCCGGGGCGGCCACGCCGCCGAGGTCCACCGCTGGCTGGACTACTACCGCACCAAACTGGAGGATCCGCCGCGCCCCACCGAGCCGATCACCGCCGGCGGCTGGCAGGAGGCGCTCGGCGATCCGCGCAGGACCGCCGACTGGACGGAGTACTTCGTCCGCGAGACGAGCGAACGCCCGTGGCGCGACGTGCTGGCGCAGTGGTGGCCGCGGCTGCTTCCCGGGATCGCCGCCGGCGCCACCCATCCGGTGATCCGCGTCGGTCACGCCGTCCGCACCCTGCTCGCCGATGAGGCGGACAGGTCAGGCGCGGCAGGCAGGCCAGGCGGGGCAGGCGGGTCAGGCGGGTCAGGCGGGTCAGGCAGCAACGGGCAAGCGGTCGCGGCCGACGGCCCCCGGCTCGCCGAACTCGCCCACGGGCTCGGTTATTGGGCGGCCCGCAGCCTCCCGACACCCGGCCTCGCGCCGCTGTCCGGCACGGCCGCCCCGGCCGAGGCCCTGGACGGCGTCCCGCCGATAGCCGGCCAGGGGTCGGGGTACCGGGACGGCATCGCCCTGCTCGCCGACACCCCTGGCTGGACGGCGGCCAGCGCCTCGCTCCGCGCGCCCGCCACCCCGGACGAGGCCCGGGACCTGCTCGCCGAGCTGGTCAGGGCGGCCACGTACCGCTACGCCGCCTACGGCCACCAGAACCCGGTCATGCTGGTGCACGCCGCGACAGCGCCCAACGCCGTGCTGCGCACCCTCCCCGCGCTGCCGTCCGAACTGTGGGTGCCGAGCCTGGGCGCGGCCTGGGCGGCCGGCGCGGCCGTGACCGCGCTCTACTCGCCCACCGCGCCCACTCCCGCCGCCGGACTGCCCGAGCCCCCGGCCGGATCCGTGGCCGAGGCCTCCGAGGAACTCTTCGCGCGGGCGGTCCGGCACGGCGACGAGCACACGGTGAAGTTCGCCGACACCGCACTCGACGTGGCCGCCGCCACCGGCAGTACGGTCGCTCTCGTGGCAGCCGTCCGGGCGACCGAGCTGATCGAGCCCGCCCTGTAACGGACCCCACGACCCCAGGACCCCATGCGCGGGCATGGCGGGGGTTCTCCGGAGTCCACTCCGGGCGCCCCCGCCTTTCGTTTACGCTCGACGGCGCCCAGCTCTCGCGCCCGATCAGCTGAACGGAAGCCACCCACCATGCTCGTACGCCGCCTCCTGATCGGATCGGCCGTCCTGGCCGGCACCGTCACCCTCGCCGCCTGCGGTTCCGGGGACGGCGGCGGCACGAAGCCCACTTCTCCCGCCTCCACCCCGGCCTCCGCCACCGCCGCCGCTCCCGTTCCCGTCACCGGCGGCGCGCCCTGGCCCGCGCCCGCGGACGCCTCCGCCCGCGCCAAGGTGGCCGGACTGCCGATGCTGGGCGCCGAGGGCCAGGTGCTGCACATCCACAGCCACGTGGACGTACTGGTCAACGGCAGGTCCCTGGTGGTGCCCGCCGACATCGGCATCGACCTGGAGCAGCAGAAGATCAGCCCACTGCACACCCACGACACGACCGGCATCGTCCACATCGAGTCGCCGGTGCAGGCCGACTTCACCCTCGGCCAGTTCATGACCGAGTGGAACGTGCCGCTCACCAAGGACCGGCTCGGCCCTCTGAGGACCGGCGGCGGCAAGGAGCTGCACGTCTACGTCAACGGCAAGGAGCAGAGCGGCGATCCGGCCGCCGTCAAGCTCACCGCGCACGCGGAGATCGCCATCGTCTACGGCAAGCCCGGCACGGAGGTGCCGTCGGCCTACGCCTTCCCCGCGGGCGTCTGACCGTCGGAGAACCCTTGACGGCGCCCCTTTGACGGCGACCGTTCGACAGCCGACACAGGAAGGGCCCCGCCTCCGGTTGTCCGGAGACGGGGCCCTTCCTGGTTCCGCGTACTGACTTACTGCGTACTACTGACTACTGCTGACCACGGGTGTGGATCCTGATCAGTGAACGATGACCGGGATCGGCAGGCCCTCGGCCATCTCGTCCTCCAGGCTCTGGCCCGAGACCTCGCTGCCGGGGACGCCCGTGTTGATGAACGTCGCCGCGATGAGGGCCGCGAGCACCAGTGCGCCGAAGGCCCACCAGATCGCCGTGGAGAAGCCGTGCACGGCCGCCTCGTTCGCGAAGCCCACCTTGCCGAGCTTCCCGGCGGAGGCCAGGTTGGACGCGGCCCACGTGGTGGTGGCGCTGGCGGCGATGGTGTTCAGCAGCGCGGTGCCGATGGAGCCACCGACCTGCTGCGAGGTGTTGACCATCGCGGAAGCGATTCCGGAGTCGCGCGGCTGGACGCCGTGCGTCGCCAGGCTCATGGCCGGCATGAAGGCCGAACCCATGCCGAGACCCATCAGGACCAGGCCCGGCAGAACGATGCCCGCGTAGTTCGGGGTGGTCGAGATCTGGGTGAGGATCAGCATGCCGACGGAGGCGACCAGGAAGCCCGGTGCCATCAGCATGCGTGGCGGCACACGGAGCATGAGCCGGGTGCCGACCTGCGTGGAACCGACGATCATGCCCGCGACCATGGGCAGGAACGCGAACCCGGACTTCATCGCCGAGTAGCCCAGGATGTTCTGCAGGTAGAACGTCAGGAACAGGAACAGACCGAACATGCCGATGATCGCGATACCGAGCGACAGGTAGACGCCGCCACGGTTGCGGTCGGAGATGACGCGCAGCGGGAGCAGTGGCGCCTTCGCGCGGCTCTCGTAGAACACGAACGCCGCGAGCAGCACGACGGACGCGATCAGCAGGGCGATCGTCTTGGTGGAGCTCCAGCCGTCCTCGGCCGCGACGGTGAAGCCGTAGACCAGGGAGACCAGACCCAGGGTGGAAAGGATCACGCCGGGGATGTCGAGGCGGTTCGGGTTACGCGAACCGGCCGGCTCGTGCACCACCAGGTAGGCGCCGATGGCGGCGACGACCGCGAAGGCGATGTTGACGAAGAGCGTCCAGCGCCAGTTCAGGAACTCGGTGAGGACACCGCCGAGGATCAGACCCACAGCGGCACCGGCACCGGCGATGGCACCGTAGACACCGAACGCCTTGGCACGTTCCTTGGCATCGGTGAACAGCACCGCGAGCAGCGACAGGGCGGCCGGCGCGAGCAGTGCGCCGAACGCACCCTGCAGGGCGCGGGCGCCGAGCAGCATGCCGGTGTTGACGGCCGCGCCACCGATCGCGGAGGCGGCGGCGAAGCCGAGCAGACCGACGATGAAGGCGTTCTTACGGCCGAACAGGTCGGAGATACGGCCACCGAAGAGCAGCAGTCCACCGAACGCGAGGCTGTAGGCCGTGATGACCCACTGCTTGTTGGCGTCGGAGATGCCGAGGTCCGTCTGGGCGGAGGGAAGGGCGATGTTCACGATGGTCGCGTCGAGCACGACCATCAGCTGAGCGATCGCGATGAATATGAGTGCTTTCCAGCGCCGGGGATCCGGCTGCAGTGTCTTGTCGGGCATAGCAGGCATAGCTGTACTCACTAAGGGTGCGGAGGGGCAGGAAATGGGGACGTTTGTGGGAATTCGTCAGCGCTGCTGCTGCAGGTCCTCCAACGTCACGGCGGCGCCCGGTAGCGCCGACCACGCCGGGGCGCGCAGCCCATCGAGGAAGATCTGCAGGTGACGGTGCACGAACCGGTCCATGTCCATGCACGCCTTACCGGGCAGCGGTCGCGTGAGCTGCGTGATCGCAACCATCAGGTCACCGACGGCGATGTCGGTGCGGAGTTGGCCAGAGGTTCGCGCTCTGTCCATTATGTCCTCGATCGAGCGATTCAGCCGGTCACGAGCCGCGAAGATCGCCGGATCGTTCCCGTCGAAGGCCTCGGAGAGCATCGGGCACAGCGCGCCGACCCGGTCCTCCGCCGATTCGAAGACGAAGCGCCGCAGGGCCTCGAAGGCGTCGGGCTCCTGTGCGACCGCGGCCTCGGTCCGCTCGGTGATCCGCGCCATCACCGACAGGACCACCTCCCGGACGAGTTCGGCCCGGTCCGCGAAGTGCCGGTAGAGCGTGGCGTTGCCGACTCCGGCGCGGCGCGCGACCTCGTCCAGCGGGACCTCGGCCCCGTGCTCGACGAAGGCTTCGCGCGCGGCGGCGACGATCCGCTCCCGGTTGCGCGAGGCATCTGCCCGCAACCGGGGGGATCGCGATTTCACGGCGCTGCCGACCACCGGACACTCCTTCTGGCGAAAGGGGAAGGTGAAGCGGGGAATCAGTCCCCGCTTCGCTCTGACACCAGACTAAACGGGGAGATGGTCCCCGGATATTTCGGGTCCCCTGTGTGACCTGCGACACATTCCGGATCAACGTCCGCGACCAGGCGGCGAACGGCCGGTCGCGAGCCGTCCGGAGCGCTTTCCCGCACTTTCATTGAATCTTCAAGAAGTGGACATAGGATGGACAGCATGAAATGGCTGACGGAAGAAGAGCAGGCCTCCTGGCGCGCGTATGTGCACGCCACGACGCTCCTGGAGGACCACCTCGACCGGCAGCTGCAGCGCGACGCCGGCATGCCGCACATGTACTACGCGCTGCTGACCACGCTCTCCGACGCCCCCACCCGCCGGATGCGGATGACCGAACTGGCGCAGCAGACGAAGATCACCCGCTCCCGGCTCTCGCACGCCGTCACCCGGCTGGAGAAGAACGGCTGGATCGCCCGCGAGGACTGCCCCTCCGACCGTCGAGGTCAGATGGCCGTGCTCACCGACGAAGGGTACGCGGTGCTGGTGCGGACCGCGCCAGGACACGTCACGGCCGTCCGCTCGGCGATCTTCGACCGGCTCACCCCCGAGCAGGTCCAGCAGCTGGGCGAGATCTCCCGCATCATCGCCGAGGGCCTGCAACCGGAAGGCGCCGACCTGCCCTGGCTGCGGTGAGCCAAGGCGGATCGGCGCCTGTCGGAAAGCCAGGAGCGGGTCCGTGGGAACCGCTCGGTCATGCAACCGGCTGACTACGCCACCTACTCCACGACGATCTCGACGGTGATGTTCCCGCGGGTCGCCTTCGAGTACGGGCACACACCGTGCGCCTGCTCGACCAGCTTGCGGCCGATCTCGCCCTCCAGCTCCGCGGGCAGCTCCACGCGCAGCGTGACGGCGAGCTCGAAGCCGCCGTTCGCGGCATCGGCGCCTATGCCTACCTCGGCGGTCACCGAAACGTCCTTGGTGTCGACCTTCGCCTCACGCCCCACGAGCCCGAGCGCGCTGGAGAAGCACGCCGCGTAGCCGGCCGCGAAGAGCTGCTCGGGGTTGGTGCCCTTGCCGTTCCCGCCCAGGGCCGGCGGCATGGCCAGCTGCAGGTCCAGCTGACCGTCCGAGCTCACGGCCCGGCCGTCGCGTCCATTGGCCGTGGCCACAGCGGTGTACAGCGCACTCATCGGAACCATCCCTCTCCACACTTCACGGCCCGGTTGCCCCGGGCCGCGCTCAGCACTACTAGAGCACACAACTCAATTGTGCACAACTAAAGGGTACGCTGGTTACATGAGGACGACCGAAACGGCACCCGCCGAATACCTGCGACTGGACAACCAGATCTGCTTCGCGCTGCACGCGGCGTCCAGAGCGTTCGGCAGCCTCTACCGGACGGCGCTGCGCGACCTCGCCCTGACCTACCCCCAGTACCTGGTGATGCTGGTCCTGTGGGAACACGGCGAGCTGCCCGTCAAGAAGATCGGCGAGCATCTGCGCCTCGACTCCGGCACCCTCTCCCCGCTCCTGAAGCGCCTGGAGGCCGCAGGCCTGGTCCAGCGCGAGCGCAGCGCCCTCGACGAGCGCTCGGTCACCGTCCGCCTCACCACCGCGGGCGACGCCCTGCGCGAGCGCGCCCAGCGGGTCCCGGAACAGATCGCGACGGCCACCGGCCTCACCCTCACCGACCTGACCGACCTGCGCACGCGCCTCCACCACCTGACCACCACCCTGGACGCGGCCACCCCGGACCCGGCGGCCGACCCCACCCCCGAGTAACCCGGCCGCCCGACACCGCGGCCGCCCGACATCGCGGCCGTCCGACACCGCGGCCGCCGGGACCCGCCAGCGCCGGGCGCCCCGAATCCGCTAACCTGTCCTCACCCCGCCCCAGTAGCTCAGGGGATAGAGCACAGCTCTCCTAAAGCTGGTGTCGCAGGTTCGAATCCTGCCTGGGGCACACCATCCGCGAGGCCCTCCCGTCAGCACTGACGGGAGGGCCTTTCGCGTGGGCGGCGAAGTGGTCGGGATACCAATGGTGCCTGTGTGAATCGTGTGAAATGATCCGGCTCGGCTGACTGCCGAGGGTGGGGACTCCCGCCGAGTCGGCCGACGGGACATCCCGTTCACGCCCTTGGGGGGGCACTATCAAGACTCGTATCGGCGCCGTGACCGGCGCCGCACTCCTCGCCGCGCTCGCGATCCCTGCCGTAGGGCAGGTCAGCGCGAACGCGGCGACCACCGATCTCTATGTCAACAACGCCGCCGGCGCCCACTGCACGAACGGCGGCACCGGCACGCAGGCCGCACCCTTCTGCACCGTCCAGGCCGCGGCGGACGTCTCGCTGCCGGGCCAGACGGTGCACATCTCGCGGGGTGACTATCCGCAGAAGCTGAAGCTCACCAGGTCCGGCACCGCGGACGCGCCGATCACCTTCGTGCACACGACGGTCGACCGGGACGACTCCGACGACCGGGTGTCCATCGGCAACCCTGACGCTCCGACACCCGAGAACGGGCTGCTGGTCGCGGGGGCTCAGCACATCCGGGTCCAGAACCTGTCCATCACCGGCACCCTCGAGCCGATCCTCTTCGACCACGCGACCGACGTCTCGGTGACCCGGGCGAACACGTGGGGCGGCTATGAGGGCACCGCCGCGGTGCGCGTCAGCACCGGCTCCAGCAAGGTGACCATCGCGGGATCCCAGCTCGGTGGCAGCGACGGCCCCGGCGTCCTGGTCGACGAGGGCGCGACCGGCACGGTCGTCAGCACCAATCAGGTCGACACCCGGATCGTGGCGCTGGGCTCGCCCGGCACCGTCGTCGTCGGCAACACGGTGCAGTCGCACTGCAACGACGGGATCACCCTCGCCGGCGCCTCGACCGACGCGGTTGTCGAGAACAACGTGATCGACACGGGCGACACCGCCGACTACCCGACCAAGCCCTGCAAGGCAGGTGACTCGGACACCGGGCTGACCATCTCGGCGGCGGCAGCGCCGACCGCGAAGGTCGACTACAACGTCATCAGCCCGACCAGCGGCGGCCCGGCCTACGACTGGGCCGGCACGACGTACAAGGACCGGGCCGCCTTCACGACCGCGACCGGCCAGGGCACCCACGACTTCGTCGCCGATCCCACCATGCCGTACGACGGCAAGTCCCCGCAGATCGCCCCCTGGGTGGACTCGGCGGACGAGAACGCGCCCGGCGTCATCGACCTGGACGCCTGGGGCTGGCCGACGCTGGACGACCCGGTCGTGCCGAACACCGGTACCGGAAGCGGATTCCACGACCGCGGCGCGATGGAGTTCCAGAACTTCGGCGGCGTCTACACCCCGGCCGGCCCGACCCGCGTGCTCGACACCCGCGAGGGCGTCGGCACCGGCGGCGTCAAGGCGCCGGTCCACACCGGTTCCTCGGTCGACCTGCAGCTCGCCGGTGTCGCGGGCCTTCCGGCCACCGGCGTCCAGGCGGTGACGCTCAACGTCACCGTGGCCAAGCCCTCCAGCGGCGGATTCCTGACGGTGTTCCCGCACGGCGCGCAGCGCCCGACCGCGTCCAACCTCAACTGGACGCCGGGGACGACCATCGCCAACCTCGTCACGGTCCCCGTGGTCGACGGCAAGGTCTCCTTCTACGCCGGCGGCACCGCGGGCGCCGTCGATGTGATCGCCGACCTGGCCGGCTACTACAGCGCCAAGGGCAGCGTCTTCACCTCGGCAGGCCCGTCCCGGGTGCTCGACACCCGTGACGGCACCGGCACCGGCGGCGTCAAGGCCCCGGTCGCGCAGGGCGGCGCCGTCGACCTCCAGGTGGCCGGCGTCAAGGGCGTACCCGCGCAGGGCGTCACCGCGGTCACCCTGAACGTCACCGTGACGAACCCGGTCGGCGGCGGTTTCCTGACCGTCTACCCGCACGGCCAGGAGCGTCCGACCGCGTCGAACGTCAACTGGACCCCGGGCACGACCATCGCCAACCTCGTCACGGTCCCGGTGATCGACGGCAAGGTCTCGTTCTACGCCGGCGGTCCCACCGGAAGCGTCGACGTGATCGCCGATGTGGCCGGCTACTACAGCGCCAAGGGGTACAACACCTACCGGCCCGTCGGCCCCTGGCGGATCATGGACACCCGCTCCGACCAGTACGAGGAAGGCGAGCTGATCCGCAAGGCGGGGACCGTCGCCCCCGGCGCCACCCTGACCCTGTCGGCGCTGCCCGTTCCCGCCACCTCCGTCGTACTGAACGTCACCGTCACGCAGCCCGCGGCCGGCGGCTTCCTGACGGCCTACCCGGCCGGCGCGCAGCGTCCGCTTGCGTCGAACATCAACTGGACCCCGGGCCAGACGATTCCGAACCAGGTCGTCGTCCCGGTCGGGGCCAACGGCAAGGTCTCGTTCTACAACGGCAGCAAGGGTGCGGTGCACCTGGTGATCGACGTCTTCGGCTACCAGGCCCTCTAGGTCCTGCCGCGCTGATGCGGCCCCACCGCCTCCGGGCGGTGGGGCCGCTTTCGGCACTTCATCTCTTCGCCCATGGGGGGCATCATCAAGACGCGAACAGGCATGCTCAGCGCTGCCGTACTTCTCGGAGCCATCGCACTGCCGGCCGCCGGAGCACCGGGCGCCGCAGCCGTCCCGGCCAACATCTACGTGGACAACGCGGCCGCGGCCCACTGCTCGAACGCCGGCACCGGACTGCAGGACCAGCCGTTCTGCACCGTCCAGGCCGCGGCCGACGCCTCGCTGCCGGGCCAGACGGTGCACATCGCGACGGGGACGTACCCCGAGCAGGTCAGCATCACGAAGTCCGGTACGGCCGCGGCCCCGATCACCTTCACCGGCGATGTCTCCGAGTGGGGATCGATACAGGACGCCGCGATCATCGGCAGCTACGAAGCGACCGGGGGGACGGCGCGGGCGCTGTCCGTCACCAACGCCGAGCACATCAGGATCAAGGACCTCAACTTCGACGCCGTCGACGAAGGCGTGCACGTCGAGGGCTCCAAGGACGTCTCCGTCATCAACGGCACGGTGGCCGGGGCCCAGTCGGTCGCGCTGCGCGTGACCGGAGCGTCCGAGGACGTCACGCTCGGGAAGTTCAACCTCTGGGCCAACTCCGGCGCCGGCGTCGCTGTCGAGGCCGGTGCCCGGCGCACCGTGGTGACCGGGAACAGCCTCAACGCGAACGTCAGGGGCATTTCGGTCACGGACGCGCCGAACACGGTCATCGTGGGCAACTCGGTCTACAGCCACTGCCAGGACGGCATCGTGCTGGCCGGTACGTCGCCGAACGCGACGATCGAGAACAACGTCGTCACGACGGACAACTATTCGGGAACCTCGGACGGCTGCTCCGCGACCACCCGGGTCATGGTCGAGGCCGCATCCGTGCCCGGTACCAAGACCGACTACAACGTCATCAACACGTCCAACGGCGAGCAGGCCTACAACTGGTCGGGTACCAAGTACGCCAACCGTGCGGCGTTCACCACCGCCACCGGACAGGGCGCACGGGACGTCTTCGCCGACCCGACCGTCCCCAACGAGGGCGACCGGCACGCCAAGCCGCTCCCGACGGTCGACTCGGCCGACGAGAACGCCCCGGGGATGCTCACCACCGACGTCTACAGGACAGCCGCGCTCGACGACCCGATCACGCCCAACACGGGTACGGGGTCGGGCTACCGGGACCGCGGTGCGGAGGAGATGGGGAACCTCGGCAGCGTGTACACGCCTGCCGGGCCGACCCGTGTCCTGGACACCCGTGACGGCACCGGCGCTCCCAAGGGGCTGCTGAACTCGTGGATGGACGTTCAGCTGGGCGGCAAGGCCGGCGTCCCGGCGGCCGGGGTCACCGCGGTGACCCTGAACGTCACCGTGACCGGTTCGACCGGCGCGGGCTATCTGAAAGTGTTCGCGGCCGGGACGGGGTCCTTGTCGTCGGTCCTCAACTGGACCGCGGGCGAGACCATCGCGAACCTGGTCACCGTGCCGGTCAGCGAGGACGGCAAGGTCACGTTCGAGTACTTCGGCGCCGGCATGGGCGCCCACGTGATCGCCGACGTGGAGGGCTACTACAGCGCCAAGGGCAGCGTCTTCCATGAGACCAGCCCGGCACGCGCCCTGGACACCCGCGACGGCACCGGCGCCCCCAAGGGCGCCGTCAAGGCCGGCGGCACGGTGAACCTGCAGGTGACGGGCGCCAAGGGCGTACCGGCCAGTGGCGTGACGGCCGTGACCCTGAACGTCACGGTGACCGGCTCCACCGGTCAGGGGTTCCTCACGGTGCATCCGCACGGCCAGGCCCGCCCGACGGCGTCGAACATCAACTGGCCGGCCGGGAAGACCATCGCCAACCTGGTGACGGTCCCGGTCGTGGACGGCAAGGTCGCGCTCTACGTCGCGGGCGGCGGCAACACCACCCAGGTCATCGCCGACGTGGCCGGCTACTTCGACGCCACCGGGCACAACACCTACCGGAGCTACTTCACCGAGCGGCTCATGGACACCCGGGAGCCGACCACCGACGGCTGCACGGACAAGACGCGCCCGGCGTCCGCCATCCCCGCCGGCGGCACCCTCGAAATTACCAACTGCCTGCCCTGGGTCACGGGCCTGACGCTCAACGTCACCGTCACCCAGCCCGGCGCCGGCGGCTTCCTGACGGTGTACCCGTCGGGCCAGGCCCGTCCGCTCGCGTCCAACCTGAACTGGAACGCCGGGGAGACCATCCCCAACGCGGTCGTGGTGAAGGTGGGCAAGGGCGGCAAGGTCGCCTTCTACAACGGCAGCACGAAGCCGATCCACCTCGTGGTCGACCAATTCGGCTACCAGGCGGTCTGAGCCATGCCATACCTTTCAGCTCCTGGAGACCCCATCAAGACACGCGTAGGCGCCCTCACCGGCGCTCTCCTGCTCGGCGCGGTCGCGCTGCCCGCCCTCGGTACCGGGGGCGCGGCGGCGGCCGTCGTGAATCTGTACGTCAACAACGCAGCCGGTGCGCACTGCTCCAACGCCGGTCAGGGCACGCCGGCACAGCCGTACTGCACCATCTCGGCCGCCGCCGCGAAGGTGCTGCCCGGCGAGACGGTGCATGTCGCCGAGGGCGACTACCCGGAGCAGGTCACCGTCACCCGCTCGGGCACGGCCGAGGCCCCGATCACCTTCACAGGAATGGGCGGGCCCGGCCAGTACCGCGACAACCCCACCACCGTGGGCGGCGGCCTGGGCAGCTCGAAGGCCCATGCGTTCCTGCTCTCCGGTGCGGAGCACATCCGGATTCTTGAGATGACGTTGTCCGCCAAGCAGGAGGCGGTACTGGTCAATGGCGGCTCCGACATCACGATCTCCCGCAACCAGCTCGCGGGCGGCCTGGCGGCGGGTGACGTAGCCAGCTGGCCCACTGTCCGGATCGCGGGGGCCGCATCATCGGTGCAGATCCTCCGGAACAACGAAATAACCAGGGACGGATTCGCCAAGATGGACCCCGGGGTCCAGGGCACGGTCATCGCCGGCAATCTGATCTTCAGCACCCACCTCACCGGCATTGTGGCCGACGCCGCACCCGGCACCGTGATCGTCGCCAACACCATCTCCGCCGGGTGCCAGGACGCGATCGGGCTGGCCGGTGCATCCACCGGCGCGGTCGTCGAGAACAACGTGATCACGCATTCCGACACGGGCGAACAGCCCTGTGCGGGGGGCGGCACGGTCGCCGGTCTGCGCGTGGACACCGCGGCGACGAGCGGTACGAAGGTCGCCTACAACGCCTTCGACTCGAAGGACGACGGTCCCGCCTACAGTTGGGCCGACACGACGTACGACAACGTGTCCGCTTTCACCGCCGCCACGGGCCAGGGCGACCACGACCTCATCGGCGACGTCACGCTGGAGACCTGGGTGGGCGACTCCGGCGGAACGCCTTCCCCGCTCATCGACTCGGCGGACGAGAACGCGCCGGGTATGCCCACCACGGACCGTGTCGGGACCCGCGCCGTCGACGACCCGTGGGTCGCCGACACCGGCACCGGCTCCGGCCACCGGGATCGCGGGGCGATGGAACAGGACAACTTCGGTACGCGCTACACACCGATCGGCCCGGTCCGGGTCCTCGACACCCGTGACGGCACCGGCACCACCGGGGGTACCGTCCCGGCGGGCGGCACCGTCGAACTGCCGGTCGCCGGCCAGCACGGTGTGCCGGCGGACGGCGTCACGGCGGTGACCATGAACGTGACGGTCACCGAGCCGGTCGCGGGCGGCTTCCTCACCGTGTACCCGCACGGTGATGACCGGCCGACGGCGTCGAACCTGAACTGGACCCCGGGCCAGACGATTCCGAACCTGGTGACCGTGCAGGTGAAGGACGGCAAGGTGTCGTTCTACAACGGCAGCGCGGGAACCGTGCACGTGCTCGCCGACCTGCTCGGCTACTTCAGCACCACCGGAAGCGGCTTCACGCCGACCACGCCGTCCCGACTCCTCGACACCCGGTCCGCGGTGGGCGCCCCCAAGGGCCCGCTGGGATCCGGTGCCACGGTTGACCTGCAGGTGGCCGGCGTCAAGGGCATCCCGGCCAGTGGCCTGACCGCAGTGACCTTGAACGTCACCGCGACCGAGCCCAAGAGCGGTGGCTTCCTGACGGTGTACCCGCACGGCACCGACCGTCCGACCGCTTCGAGCCTCAACTGGTCGAAGGGGCAGACGATCCCGAACCTGGTGACCGTTCCGGTCAAGGACGGCAAGGTGTCGTTCTACAACCACAGCGACGGTGTACAGGTGCTCGCGGACGTGACCGGCTACTTCACCGCGTCCGGCGGCGACAAGTTCCACGCCGTAGCACCGCACCGGGTGATCGACACCCGGGCACCGTGGTTCGCGGACGGTGTCGGTGAATGGATACCGGCCGCGCCGGTCGGCGGCCATCAGACCCAGGGCGTCCGGGACGTCGCTTACTCGAACGCTGAGGCAGTGTCCTTGAACGTCACGGTGACACAGGGCACCCAGATCGGCTTCATGACGGTCTACCCGCGGGACTCCGCCCGTCCGACCGTCTCCAACCTGAACTGGACGGCCGGGCAGACCATCGCGAATCAGGTGGTCGTCGCGAACAACGAAGCGGGCATGAACAGCTTCTACACGCGAGTGCGGGCAGCGTCGAGCTCATCGCCGACCTCAACGGCTACTACGCCCCCTGATCCCCGGGAGCACACCACCGCGGCCCGGTCCCCGCTTCGGCGGGGGCCGGGCCGCGGTGCGTCGCGGGCGGGGTGCGTCGCGGGCGGGGTGGTCAGGGTTCGCGGAGGATCAGGGCGTAGGGGCCGAGGCCCAGGACGCGTTTGCCGGGGTGGTCGCCGGTCGTGGTGCGGATGGTGAGGAGCGCGCCGGTGTCGGCGTCGAAGTCGACGTCGGAGACGGTGCCGAGGGCCTCGCCGCGTTCGTCGAGGACGCGTTTGCCCGGCAGGGAACGGTGCTTGTCGGCGAGAGGGGCCAGTTCGCCCGAGGGGGTGCCGAGGGTGGCGCCGGAGCGGACGATGACGGCGTCGGGTCCGATGGCGTGGATGTGCTCCCAGACGAGGGTGTCGCCGGAGCCGTCGGTCTTCTTGAGCCGCAGGGCCACGACGGAGGCCGTCGCCGGGTCGACGACGAAACCGTCGACGATGCCGACCGTGCGGGCCTCGGTGGCGCTGACCACCTGGCGGCCGGCCGTTTCCGAGAAGAGCATCAGACCTCCGTCCTGCGGCGGGCGCGGTACGCCTGGACCGCCGCCGCGAACCCGGGAAGGTCGTCGGCGACGAACTCGGCCGCGGCCGCCGGGATGACCAGTGCCTCACCGGAGACCGCGGTGGTCTCGGAGAGCGGGATGAACACCTTGCGCCCCTGCCGGTCGAGGGCGTCCGAGGAGGCGATCTCGTAGCCCACGACGTGGGCCGTGGTGCCCTCGACGACCTCGACGACGACGTCGGAGATCCTGCCCAGGTCGGTGCCACCGTCGGTCAGCACCCGCGAGCCGAGTACGTCGCCGCGGCCGGCGGAGCCGCGTTCCAGGACGTCGGCCCTGCTCTCGAAGACGCTCTCGTCCTTGATCATCACGGCGTCGTGGCCGAGCCCGTGCACCCCCGACCACGGCAGGCTGTGCCGCAGCGGTCCGGAGAGCAGGCCGCGGCCGCTCAGGGTGAAGCCGGCGATCCGGCCGGCCGTGCCGTCGAAGACGAGGTCCTTGACCTGCGCGACAGCCGCACCGGCCAGTGTCACGACCGGCCGCTTGGTGATCTCCGAGGCGAGCATCATCGCGGAAGAGGAAGCGGGCCCGGGCTCGTGCGTCGGCGCGGTCATTTCACGCGTCCCTTCCCGGCCCGCCGGCCGATGGCGCCGCGGCGTACCGCGATCACCCCACCGCTGCGGCGCCGTGCCTGCACGCCCGCCGCCGATCCGGCCAGTACCAGCAGGACCGCCACCACGACGACGATCCAGATCCACCAGTCCATCGCGCACCACTCCCCGCAGAATCGGCAGAATCCGTAGCCCTCTCCTCCCCTTCCCCGATCCCCCTCTCCCACTCGCGGGGAGCGGAGAAGAGGAGGGGAGATGAGGGACCTGGGTGGCGACGACCCGCGGTCAGCTGCCGAGCGCGTGCGGCGCGCGGTGCTTGCGCGGCTGCTGCAGCGGCATCTCCGGGGCGGAGGTCCGCGCCGGGTGGGCGTTGTCGGTGCGCTGCTGCTCGACCCGGGCGGCGAGGGCGTCGCGCTCGGCGGCCGCCACGGCCGCGTCGTTGCGCGCCTCCTTGAGCTTTACCGCCTTGCGGCGGCGCAGCGCGGCGCCTTCGCCCGCCATCAGCAGGCTCAGGCAGCCGACCAGGGCCAGGGCGAGGCCGGCGCAGAAGATGGAGAGCGAGTTCATCGTGATGAGGTCATGGCCCAGCAGGGCGACCGTGTAGTCGGGCCCGCCGCCCAGGTTGCCCGCGATCAATAGTCCCGTGAGTGTTCCGGTCGCGGCGAGCAGCACCAATCCCAGGAACAGCATCCGAGTCACCTCCGGTTGTCGAACGGTGGCCGAACGTGGCCGAATCCGTCGCTGCGGCGCCTACCCGGTGAGCGGCGGGCCTAACGACGCGCGGGGGCCACAGCGGGTCCGGCTTCGCTTAATACCCTGGGGGGGTATATGGTGGTCACCAGTGGACGGCGACAGCCGTCACCGCACGAGACGCATGAGGAGAACGCCATGTCCTGCTGCTCCCCCGAGGGAACCTGCCACACCGACGGCGCGACCGACGAGTCGCAGGCCGCGGGCACCGTCGTGTACTCCGTCTCGGGCATGACCTGCGGCCACTGCGAGTCCGCGGTGACCAAGGAGCTCGCGACCGTCTCCGGCGTGACCGTCGTCAAGGTCGACGTCGCCACCGGGCTGGTCACCCTCGCGTCCGAGCAGCCGCTGGACGACGAGACGATCCGTGCCGCCGTCGACGAGGCGGGCTACGAACTGGTCGGCCGGGCGTGACCGCACCGGTCAGGCTGGGCGGCTATCTGCTGATCCTGCTGGTCGTCCTCGGCGCCGCGTTCGGCCTCGGCCGCGCGGTGCGGGGGGACGGCGGCGGACCGGCCGCCCCGGAACCGCGCCCGGCCTCGCACCAGGGCATGTAGGGCATGTCGGCCCTGTTCGAAGGACCGGCCCTGATCGAAGGAGTGGAGTGAAGTGGCGATGACCACGGCGGCTGCCGGCCGACAGGTGGAGCTGGAGATCGGTGGCATGACCTGCGCCTCCTGCGCGGCACGCATCGAGAAGAAGCTCAACCGGATGGACGGCGTCACCGCGACCGTCAACTACGCGACCGAGAAGGCCAAGGTCAGCTTTGACGGCGGCGTCGCCGTGGACGACCTCATCGCCACCGTCGAGGCGACCGGCTACAGCGCCGTGCTGCCCGCCCCTCCCGCTTCCGCCGGATCCGGTCCCGAGCAGTCCGCGCCCGACGAGCTCACGTCTTTGCGGCAGCGGCTGCTCACCGCGGTCGTGCTGGCCGTGCCGGTGATCGCGATGGCGATGGTGCCGGCGCTGCAGTTCGACAACTGGCAGTGGCTCTCGCTCACGCTCACCGCGCCCGTCGTCGTGTACGCGGCCTGGCCGTTCCACCGGGCCGCCTGGACGAATCTGCGGCACGGTGCCGCGACCATGGACACGCTGATCTCGGTGGGCACGCTCGCCGCGTTCGGCTGGTCGCTGTGGGCGCTCTTCTTCGGCACGGCCGGCATGACCGGGATGAAGCACCCCTTCGAGTTCACGATCTCCCGCGGTGACGGCAGCGGCAACATCTACCTGGAGGCCGCCGCCGGGGTGACCGCGTTCATCCTGGCCGGCCGGTACTTCGAGGCCCGCTCCAAGCGGAAGGCCGGAGCGGCGCTCACGGCGCTGCTGCAGCTGGGGGCCAAGGACGTCGCCGTACTGCGGGACGGACGCGAAGTGCGCGTCCCCACCGGCGAGCTGACGGTCGGTGATCGGTTCGTCGTCCGCCCCGGCGAGAAGATCGCCACCGACGGCACCGTCCGCGAGGGCAACTCCGCCGTCGACGCCTCCATGCTGACGGGCGAGTCCGTACCGGTGGAGGTCGCCCCCGGCGACGGTGTCACCGGCGCCACGGTGAACGCGGGCGGCCGGATCGTGGTCGAAGCCACCCGGGTCGGCGCCGACACCCAACTCGCCCGGATGGCACGGCTCGTCGAGGACGCGCAGAACGGCAAGGCCGCCGTGCAGCGGCTGGCCGACCGGATCTCGGCGGTCTTCGTGCCCGTCGTGATCGCGCTCGCCGTCGCGACCCTCGGCTACTGGCTCGGCGTGGGCGAGGGCGCCTCCGCGGCCTTCACCGCCGCCGTCGCCGTACTGATCATCGCCTGCCCGTGCGCGCTGGGACTGGCGACGCCCACCGCCCTCATGGTCGGTACCGGACGCGGCGCCCAGCTCGGCATCCTCATCAAGGGCCCGGAGGTCCTGGAGTCCACCCGCGCGGTGGACACCATCGTCCTCGACAAGACCGGCACGGTGACCACCGGCGTCATGACGCTCACCGAGGTGCACGTCGCCGAGGGCGAGGACGAGAAGACCGTGCTGCGGCTGGCCGGCGCCCTGGAGCACGCCTCCGAGCACCCCATCGCCCGGGCCGTCGCGACGGCCGCCGAGGAGCGCACGGGCGGCCCGCTGCCGGTGCCCGAGGACTTCGCCAACGTCCCGGGGCTCGGGGTGCAGGGCGTCGTCGAAGGACACGCGGTGCTGGTCGGCCGCGAGAAGCTGCTGACCGAGTGGACCGCGTTCCTGCCCGCGGACCTGGTGGCCGCGAAGGCCGCGGCCGAGGCCAAGGGCCGTACGGCGGTGGCCGTCGGCTGGGACGGGGCGGCCCGCGGGATCCTCGTCGTCGCCGACGCCGTCAAGCCGACGAGCGCGGAGGCCGTGACGCGGCTGCGCGCCCTCGGCCTCACCCCGATGCTGCTGACCGGCGACAACGAGGCGGTGGCGCGGGCGGTGGCCGAGGAGGTCGGGATCGCCGCCGACGATGTCATCGCCGAGGTCATGCCCGAGGACAAACTGGCCGTCATCAAGCGGCTGCAGGCCGAAGGCCGTTCCGTCGCGATGGTCGGCGACGGCGTGAACGACGCCGCCGCGCTCGCCCAGGCCGATCTGGGCCTGGCGATGGGCACCGGGACCGACGCCGCCATCGAGGCGGGCGATCTGACCCTCGTACGGGGCGACCTGCGGGTCGCGGCCGACGCCATCCGGCTGTCGCGCCGGACCCTCGGCACGATCAAGGTGAATCTCTTCTGGGCCTTCGGCTACAACGTGGCCGCCCTGCCGCTCGCCGCGGCCGGGCTGCTCAACCCGATGATCGCGGGCGCCGCCATGGCCTTCTCGTCCGTCTTCGTCGTCGGCAACAGCCTGCGCCTGCGCAGCTTCAAGGCCTGACCTCAAGGCCTGACCTCAAGGCCTGATCCAGCGCGCCTACTCGTCCGCGAGGAGCGCCGCCAGGTCGGCTTCCAGGTCGATGTGGCGGAGCTCGTCGCCGGGCGGGACGGCCGTGTACGAGCGGGTGAGGAAGTCCTGGACGTCCTCGGTGTCGAGCTGGAGCAGGGCGATGCCCTCCGGCGAGGAGAGTTCGATCATCGTCCGCCGCTTCCCGCAGGGCCAGACGTGCACGTCGCCCTCGCCCGACGGCATCCGGAGCCCGGCCGCCAGCAGATCGCGGGCGAACGTCCAGGTGACGTCCAGGCCGTCGAGCGTCGCCGATGCCGGGAACGACATCCGCGCGGCCAGCGGGTCGTCGCACTGGTAGATCAGAGTCGCGGCGATGACGCGGTCCCCGGCCGGGGACGCGCAGAGCCGGGCCCGGAGGGTCTGGTCGATGACGGTCAGCATGAGGTGTCCCTCTCCCGCTGGGTAGTGTCCACTCCTCTCCAAGACAGGGAAATCGGGCCGGGGATTACGTGACTTCGGTCCCGATCGCTGTGATGTGCGCCACGTGCCGCTCGGGGCCGCTGTCAGAGGTGCGTGTGAGCATGGGGACATGACGGGCGACGGGGCGGTGCGGCGGATCGGCGGGGACGAGCGGCGGGCGCGGCTGGGGGTGCGGCATCGCCTGGCGCCGGGGCTGCGCGCGAAGTCCGCGGAGCAGGTCACCCGGTCGCTGGTGGCGCTGCACGCGACGGACGCGGCGACGGTCTATCTCTCCACGGCGGCCCGGCTCACCGAGCCCGGCTTCACGGATGTGGAACGGGCGCTGTACGAGGACGGTTCGCTGGTGCGGCTGCTGGCGATGCGGCGGACGATGTTCGTCGTCACTCTGGACTCCGCACCGGTGGTGTACGCGGCGGCGTCCCGCGCGATCGCCGTGAAGGAACGGGCCGGGTTGCTCAAGCACCTCGCGGAGGGCGGCGGCTGGGACGGCGCCTGGCTGTCGGAGGTCGAGGAGGCCGTGGTCGCCGCGCTGGCGGTGCACGGCGAGTCGACCGCCGCGCAGCTGGGCGGGTACGAACCGCGGCTGCGCGAGCAGGTGGTCATCGCGGCCGGAAAACCGTACGAGACCCGGCAGAACGTGGCGAGCCGCATCATCCGGGTGCTCGCGGCGGAGGGCAGGATCACCCGGCGCAGACCGGTGGGGTCGTGGACGAGCAGTCAGTTCCGGTGGACGGTGGCCGAGCCGCTCTCCGAACCGCCCGCCGCCGAGGCGAAGGCCGCGCTGGCCCGTGACTGGCTGGCGGCGTACGGCCCCGGCACCGAGGCCGACCTCAAGTGGTGGACGGGTTGGACGCTGACGGACGTGCGCAAGGCACTGGCCGCGGTCGGCGCCCAGCAGGTCGCGCTGGACGAGGGCACCGGCTACGTACTCCCCGGCGATGTGGAACCCGCGCCGGCCGCCGCGCCGTGGGCCGCCCTGCTGCCGGGTCTCGACCCGACGCCGATGGGCTGGCAGCAGCGGGGCTGGTTCCTGCCGGACGAACACCGGCCCGCGCTCTTCGACAAGACCGGGAACGTCGGACCGACGGTGTGGTGGGACGGGCAGGTCGTCGGCGGATGGGCGCAGCGCCCGGACGGGGAGATCGTGTGGCGGCTGCTGCCCGGCCCCGGAAAGGGGTCGGGAAAGGGCGCGGGGAAGAGCTCGGGCAAGGGGCCCGGCAAGGAGGCGGTGGCGGCGATCGAGGCCGAGGCGGCGCGGCTCGGCGACTGGCTGGGGGACGTCCGGGTCACCCCGCGGTTCCGTACGCCGCTGGAGCGGGAACTGTCGGCCTGAGCGGACCGCGGGGGCCATGCGTGGCCCGGTGCCTTGCTGCCGTCCGGGGCGCGCCGGGAGTCATCAGAAGCCACTTATCGGACACATTCCGAGCACAATCCGAGCGTGGACACTTCCTGGCGGTCGCGCCTCACGTCGCTCCTGCGCGCCGTACGGTCCTACATCCGGAGCGCCCCCGGCACCTACATCTGGCTGGCCATCCTGTTCGTGACGACCGTCGTCATGCGCCATGTCTCGCCCTCCCAGCTGGACGAGCTGCTCGGCGAGCGGTCGACGAACCTGCACAACCTGTCGGAGGAACCGGTCAGGGCGCTGATCCGGAGCGCGCTGTGGATCAGCGGCGGCGGCTGGCTGTTCTACGCGTTCCTCTACACCGTCTTCCACGCCACCGCCGAGCGCTGGCTCGGCACCCTGCGCTGGCTGACCGTCGTCCTCATCGGCCATGTCGTGGCGACGTACATCAGCGAGGGCGTGCTGCTCTGGGCGATCCACCACGGCCGGGCGCCCCAGACCTCGGTCGACACCCTGGACGTGGGCGTGAGCTACGGCCTGGCGGTCGTCGAGGCCGTCCTGACGTACTTCCTCGTCCTCCGCTGGCGGTTCTTCTACGGCTTCTGCGTCCTGGGCTTCTACGGTCTCGCCCTGGTCCACGGCCGCACGTTCACCGACGTCGGCCACTTCACCGCCGTGCTGCTCGGCTTCGCCTGCTACCCGCTGACACGAGGGCGGCCGGGTCGCCTGGACCCGGCCGCCGTCTTCTCCCGTGCCGTCCGGCTGATCAGCCGAGACGGATGAGCTTGTCCCCGAAGGACGGCTCCTTGAGGTCCGACTGCAGTGCCACCGGCACCTTGGTCTCGCCCGTACCGCTGCCGAGGCTCAGCGTGCCGACCTCGGTCCCGGCCTTCGCCGAGTGCGGAACGCCGGACGTGCCGGCCGCCAGCTTCAGATCGGACTTCAGGCCCGACCAGCCGATCGCCGTCAGATCCTTGGTGGCGACCACCGGGGTCTTCCCGCCGAGACCGTCGTCCACATAGCCGACGACGTCGCCCTTCTTCACCACCACGGCCGAGGCGAGCGCGGCGCGCGCGCCCCTGACCAGCGTGTCGCTGGTGGACAGGGCGTACTTCAGCATGTCGTTGGGCGTCGATCCCTTGCGCTGCTGCAGCACCACACCGAGGATCAGCCGCGGCTTGCCGTCGATGGTCTTCTGCGCCGCCCACATCAGGGCGCCGGCCGCCGGGGTGCTGGAGCCGGTCTTGATGCCGATGACGCCCGGGGTGTCCGTCAGCAGCCCGTTGTTGTTGTAGATCCTGGACACGCCGGGGATGTCGGCGTTCTCCATGGCCACCACGGAGCGGAAGACCTCGTTCTTCATGACCGTCCGCGCCAGCATCAGCTGGTCGACCGCCGTGCTCTTCGTCGTCTCCTCGAACCCGCTCGCCCCGGTGTACGTGGTGTTCTTCATGCCCAGGTCGGCGGCGGCCTTCTGCATCTTGACGACGAAAGCTTCCTGCGTGCCGGAGTCCCAGCGGGCCAGCGCGCGGGCGATGTTGTTGCCGGACGGAATCAGCAGCAGCTCCAGCATCTGCCGCTCGGTGAACTCCTGGCCGAGCTTGACCAGCACCCTGGACTCGTCGACCGACGCCGCCTCGTCCGCGGCGGTCTGGTCGATCTTGATCTTCGGGCCGGTCTCCTTCCCCTTGAGCGGGTGGTCGCGGAGGATCAGGTACGCGGTCATCACCTTCGTGACGCTCGCGATCGGCACCGGGGTCTGCGCGCCGCGCACACCCATGTTCCCGACGCCTTCGACCTCGACGACCGACTGGCCCATCACGGGCCACGGCAGCGACAGCGGACCGCCCTGGAAGGTGTACGAGGACGCCGAGGTCAGCGTCAGCGCCGGGGCCGGCAGCGGACGGAGCGACTGCGCGACCGCGACGGCGATCAGCAGCAGCACCACCAGCGGCGTCCAGATCTTGAACCGCCTGACCACCGTCCGCAGCTTCGTCTGGGGCGGCGGCGGAGTGTTCGTCAGCTCCGCCAGCAGCTTCAGCGGCTGCGCGGGCGCCGGCGGCAACGGCATCTGCCGGGTGCCCTGCGGGCCGGCCTCGGGCTGCGCGTCGGGCTGCGCGTCGGGCTGCGCGTCGGGAGCCTGGCCGAACGCGGACGGCTTCGGCGCCGGCGCCGGGGCCGAAGGGGTCGATGGGGCAGCGGGGGCGGACGGGGCTGCCGGGACGGCGGCTGCAGGGGCGGCCGGGCGCACCGGACGCTCCACCTCCGGCCATGCGAGGGCGTACGGCGACGCTGACTGCTCCTGTGAGACCCGCGGGGGCTCCGCGGGGGATTCCGTGCGCGGGGCGGCCGGCACGTCCGCCGGGGCGCTCCTGGCGGCTTTCCACTCCGGCCTGCGGTCGGCAGGCTCGGCGGCGGGCGCGTGGACCGGCTCGGCCACCGGCTCCTGCGCCGGTTCTTCCACCGGTTCTTCCGCCGGCGCCTCCGCGGAAGCATCCCGGGGCTCGTCCTCGGGCTCGGCCGCCGGCTCGTCCCGGGGCTCGTCCTCGGGCTCGGCCGCCGGCTCGTCCGGGGTCTCGTCCTCGGGCGTGGCAGGCGCTCGGGGTGCGTCGAACGCTTCGGACGCTTCGGACGCGTCCTCAGCACCCACCGGCCTTGCGTCCTCGGGCTCGTCGGCCGCCTCGCCGACGGGCTCCTCGACGGACTCGTCAACAGGCTCGTCGGCCGCCGGCTCCGGTTCCGCAAGCGAATTCTCGGGAGCGTCCACGGCCGGAGAGACGGGCGCATCGGCAGGCGCTGCGTCATCCGTCCCGTCGTGCGCGTCCTCGGGGACCGTAGGTTCCGCGATGGCGTCGTCCGGGCCGGGTACGTCGTCCGGCGTATCCGGACCCGTGCCGGATGCAGACGCGCCCGACTGGCGCGGCAGGCTCCCGCGGCCGCTGTCCGCGTCCTCGCCACCGGCCCCGCCGGTGGTCCCGGAGGACACCGGGTGATCTTCAGGACGGGGGTCCGTGCCGGAGCCCGGGTCGTCGGACAGGCCGCCGTGCTCCTCGCGCACGGCTTCAGGCACCACATTCGGCCCACGGAACACCGTCAGCCTCGGATCAAGCGCCTTCTTGTCGGCCGCCACCCCCGACGACTCCTGCTGCTGCTCCCTGCCGGGGGACTCGCCCGCCACGCAGACCTCCTCCACACATCGCGAGGGGCGGTCCCGTGCACGACGCACGACGCCCCATCTCACTCCACCAGTTTCCAGTTCCCGGCCTGGAAGCCCCTAACAGACCCGCCGGAACCATTCGCGGCCCGTCTGCGACACCACCGCTCACCCCCTAGACGAGAACGACATACCAGTCGGTTCCATCCCGAACACTCCAGGCGCTCTCGACAGATGAATGTGAGAGGCGTCACCCTGTCATTCATCCACGCGGGGAGGCATGGATGGGCAAGAGCCGCAGAACGATTCCGGAAGAGCTGTTGCTGCTCGCTCTGGACCCGACGACCGGGACCACAGCGCAGCCGCAGTCGCTCGACCTCGGCCTCGCCGGGGCACAGCTCGTCGAGCTGGCCCTGGCTGGACGGATAGCCCCTGATGGGGATCGTATCGCCGTGGTACACCCACGGCCGACAGGAGATCCGACACTGGACTCCGCGCTCGAGCTGCTGCGCCGTCGTGGCAGTCCGGTTCGCGCTGTCCACTGGATCGGCGGGCCCCGCCTGGGGCTGCGCCAGACGTATCTCGCGCATCTGGAGCGGTGCGGCATGGTGCATGCCGTAGCGGGACAGATGTGCGGGGTGCTGCCGACGACTCGCTACCAGGCGAGCGACAGCGAGGTCAGCCGGGACATCAGAGCCCGGCTCGACAACGCGATCCGCACCGGCGTCCCGCCGGACCCGCGGACCGCGGCTCTCGCTGCCCTCGCCCACGCGGTGGGCCTCGGCAAGCACCTGTATCCGGGGAACGAGGGCCGGTCATCGCGATCGCGCCTGCGGGACCTGATCAGATACGACCCGATGGGCGGTCTCGTCGCGCACGCCGTCATGGACGTGCAGAACGGCGCCGCGGCACAGCCGAAGCGGGCTCCCGTGCAGGGACGGCCCGCGGCGGTGGGGTCGGCCGGGCACAACAGCATGGCCCGGGCCGGAGCGCGATAGCGGCGCCCCGGAGCAGTGCGCGGGGCGAAGTTCGCAGTTCGCGGTACCCGGCAGATGAGCAGCACGCAGACAGCAGGGACGGCAGGCAAGGGCACGGTGTCCGGCGGCAGGGACCGGACACCGAAGGCCCGCCGTCCTCAGCGACCCTCCCCCGGCCCTCGGGCCCGGGGAAATCCAGGGAGCCGCTACGACGCGCGGGGTGGGGCACCGGTCAACGCCGGTCCCCCACCCCGCGCGTTGCGTTTGCGCAGTTCGTACGACCAATCGCCAGCGCGGTGATGACCGGTAGTGGCAGGCTGCTGACCAGCAGTACGCACGCGGTAGGAAAAGCGTCACAAGTGCGGCAGAGAAGAAGTACGAGAAGTAGTCCGGAGCCGGAGGTGCACCACCCGTGGCGGCCAACGTTAATCCCACCGTCAGGCGACGCCGACTTGGATCGGAGTTGCGCAAACTCCGCGAGACCAAGGGGATGACCGCGGAGGAGGTGGCGGCCCGGCTGCTGGTCTCGCAGTCCAAGATCAGCAGGCTGGAGAACGGCCGCCGCAGCATCAGCCAGCGCGATGTCCGCGACCTGTGCGGCGTGTACGGCGTCGAGGACCAGAGAATCGTCGATTCCCTCATGCACATGGCGAAGGAATCCCGTCAGCAGGGCTGGTGGCACGCGTTCGGCGATGTGCCGTACAGCGTCTACATCGGCCTGGAGACCGAAGCGGAATCACTCCGGGTGTACGACTCGCTCGTAGTTCCGGGCCTTCTGCAGACCCGCAACTACGCCGAGGCGGTCATCGAGGGCACGCTGCCCGAGGCCACCCCCGAGCAGGTCGACAAGCGCATCGACATCCGGCTGCGGCGCCAGGAGCGGATCACCGACCCGGCCTCTCCGCTGCGGTTCTGGGTCGTCATGGACGAATCCGCGCTGCGCCGGGTGGTCGGCAGCAAGGACGTCATGCGCGAACAGCTCGAGTACCTCGTGCAGATGGGCTCACAGGCGCACGTCACCGTTCAGGTACTCCCGTACGAAGCCGGCGCACACCCCGGCATGTCGGGAAACTTCGCGATTCTCGAATTCCCGGACGCGACCGATTCCAGTGTGGTGTACATCGAAGGCGTGACCTCCGACCTGTATCTGGAGAAGCCGGTCGATGTCCACGGATACAGCGTGATGTACGAGCATCTCCGTGCACAGGCACTGAGTGCCGAAGCGAGCCGTCAGTTCATCGCGGACGCCGCGAAGGAATACGCGCGCTGAGGCGAGTTGAGGGTCGGCGAACCGTCAACACAGCTCTCCAACCCACCCTGGACTGGGAAAGGCGGGAGAGTACACCCCCGTCGGCTCAATACGGAAGAGTCACATGGAATATGCCATCCGGTCGAGTGAATAGACCCTGCGGTGGGTGATGTTGGCGAGTAGCTTCAGTCGCGTCAGAGCTGCACAACCAGAAAAGCTCGGAGCGATCATGGCAATTCAGCTGGGCAACACCAAGGCGTGGACCAAGTCCTCGCGTTCTCAGGGGAACGGCGCATGCGTGGAGGTGGCCTCACCCACCCTCAGCGCTGTCGCCGTCCGTGACTCCAAGGATCCCTACGGTCCGACCCTCGACTTCTCGCCGGAGTCCTGGGCAGCCTTCGTCACCGACGTCGGCCGGGGTTCGTACGACCTCGACTGACCCGGTGGGAGCAGCAGAACCGATCAGCAGTGCCGAAGAGCCCTCTCGTCCGGCCCGCCGTCCTGGCCGAGAGGGCCCACTGCGGGCCGTGAGAGGCCCGCACCCGGCTCCGCTAGCGGAGCCGGTCCACGTAGGTGTCCGTGCCGGGGACGGTGGGGACGAAGGGCGCTACCAGCTCGACGCGGCCCAGGCCGGAGGCGGCGACCTCGTCGTCCAGGCCGGTGAAATGGGCGTCCCACGCCTCGCGGGGATCCTGTTGCAGGAACCAGAGCAGCGTCAGACGGGTGTCGACCCCCTCGACCTGCTTCACGTACGTCATCCTGTCGCCGGGCAGCGGCGTCGGCTTGAAGATCGTCACCATCGCGGCCGGTGAGCCCGCGAGGCGCTTGGGCAGGTGCCGGGAGCGCAGCCACTCCAGCAGTTCCTCGCGCTGCTCGGCCGATTCGGCGTCGATGACCTCCACGACCAGCCCGGCGTAAGGGTGGTCGAGCGCGTGGAAGTCCCGGGGGCCGGCGGCGCCGTCGCGGTAGACGGTGGCGGAGTGGTCCTGGAAGGCCGTGAAGACATGGGTGCGGTCCTGGTAGACCCGGCCGTCCCGGTTGAGGCGCTTGTTGATGCCGACGGTCCACTTCATGTGGTCGTCGTAGCGGCCGGCGGTGACCCAGTAGGTGGAGATGTAGCAGCCCGCGGTGACGGGCTGGGCGACGGCGGACTTCTCCGGGTAGCGGAGCAGCTGCAGATCGCGGGTGGCGACCCAGCGGCGCCCGGCGTACATCCAGGGCATGGCCATCGCGCCCGCGATGAAGTGATCGTCCTCGTACCACCTGTTGTAGGCGTACTCATGGCCCGGCAGGGGTTCCACCATGGTGATCAGGGCGTGCCCGACCCGCACCCCGTACGGCCCGACGGAGGCCAGCTCCGCGTACACCTCGCTGCGCGTCTCATCTGTCATGCCTACAGGTGTAGCTGACGATACGTCAGATGGGGAGGGGTCGGTCGCGACCGCGCGACGGATCCGGCCGCGCGGGCTTGCCTGCCGAGCGGCACGCCGTCGCGAACCGTGCTCCTGTTTCGTATGTTGGTCAAATAGGTGGACACGCCACCGATTATTCGTAGGCTGCGCGCATGACGCGAATGCATCGAGCGAACCGAGCCGACGTCCCCGCCCTGGCCGCCCGCGCCGCTTCGGTCGGCGCGTCGCCGGTACGCGAGATCCTCGCGCTCACCGCGCGCCCCGAAGTGATCTCCTTCGCGGGCGGACTGCCGGCCCCCGAGCTCTTCGACGCCGAGGGGATCCGCGCCGCCTACGACCAAGTGCTCGCCGAGGCGCCCCAGCGCGTGCTCCAGTACTCCACCACCGAGGGCGACCCGGCGCTGCGCGGCGCCGTCGCCGCCCGGCTCGGGGCGCGCGGGCTCCCGACCGACGCGGACGACCTGCTCGTCACCGCCGGCTCCCAGCAGGGCCTGGCGCTCCTCGCCACCGCGCTGCTGGAGCCGGGCGACACCGTCCTCGTCGAGGACCCCACCTATCTGGCCGCGCTGCAGTGCTTCGGCTTCACGGGGGCGCGGGTGCTGCCGGTGCCGTCCGACGAGGACGGGATCGATCCCGCCGCACTGGAGGAACTCGTCGTCCGCGAGCGGCCGAAACTGCTCTACCTGATCCCGAACTTCCAGAACCCCACCGGGCGTACGCTCCCGCTCGCCCGCCGGCAGGCGGTCGCCGAGGTCGCCGCACGGCACGGGCTGTGGATCGTCGAGGACGACCCGTACGGCGAGCTGCGGTTCGACGGGGAGCCCGTGCCGTGGATCGCCTCCCTGGAGGCGGCCGCCGACCGTACCGTCCTGCTGGGCTCGTTCTCCAAGATCATGGCGCCGGGCATGCGGCTCGGCTGGCTGCGGGCGCCGGAGGCGCTGCGGCGTGCCTGCGTCATCGCCAAGCAGGCCGCGGACCTGCACTCGTCCACCGTCGACCAGGCCGCGGCGGCGCGCTATCTCGCCGACCGCGACCTCGACGCCCATCTCCACCGCGTGCGCGGCGCGTACCGCCTGCGGCGCGACGCCCTGCTGGCCGGCCTGCCGGCCGCGCTCCCGGCGGGCAGCGCCTGGAACCGGCCCGACGGCGGGATGTTCCTGTGGGTCCGGCTGCCGGACGGCTTCGACGCCACCGCCCTGCTGCCGGTCGCCGTCGCGCACGATGTCGCGTACGTCCCCGGTGCCCCCTTCTACGCCGGCCCCGGCGACCCGGCCACCCTGCGCATGTCCTTCACGACGCACACCCCCACCGAGATCACGGAGGGCCTGCGGCGCCTCGCCAATTCCCTGACCGCAACGTCGGCACCTACGGTGCGCCGACCCGTCCGAACGTGAGGTGACCGGGGCCGGCCGGGGGCACCCCCGGCCGGAGGTTGGGGGGAGGGGTTACTCGAAATGCTGCCGAGCTATTTGTGAGCCGGCTGGGGGCGCCCCCGGCCGAAGGTTGGGGGACCGTAAACAGTCGATGTCGAAGCCCCGCCCCGGAGGACCCTGGCACCGGCACCCGCCCGGCGCGGGGGTGGCGTTCTGGTCGACATGGCCCTAACCTGACGATCCGTCAGAACTGCTCGGGTCAGAACTGGAACCGCGCCGGAGGCACGCATGTTGCTGTCAGGAAAGACCGTGGTCGTATCCGGGGTCGGCGCCGGGCTCGGGCAGCGCGTGGCCGTCACCGCCGCGCGCGACGGCGCGAACGTGGTGCTCGGGGCGCGGACCGAGGCGCAGCTCGCGAAAGTGGCGGAGGAGATCGACCCCGAAGGGTCGAAGGTGGCGTGGCTCTCCACCGACATCGCCGAAGGCGACCAGTGCGAGGCGCTCGCGGCGCTGGCGGTCGAGCGGTTCGGCGGGATCGACGCGGTTGTGCATGTCGCCGCCATGGACGGCTACTTCGGCGGTCTGGAGGACGCGGACTTCGCCTCGTGGCAGCGGGTCCTGGACGTCAATCTGCTCGGCACCCTGCGGCTCACCAAGGCGTGCCTGCCGGCGCTGAAGGCGCACGGCGGTTCGGTGGTGATCATCGGGACGCAGTCCGCGGTGGCGGCGCCCTCGCAGGTGCGGCAGGCGGCGTACGCGGCGTCCAAGGGCGCTCTGACGTCGGCCATGTACTCGGTGGCGCGCGAGCTGGGCCCGTACCGGATCCGGGTGAACACGGTGCTGCCCGGCTGGATGTGGGGCCCGCCGGTGCAGGCGTTCGTCCAGTTCTCGGCACACACCGAAGGCGTGTCCGAGGACGAGGTGCTGGGCCGGCTCACCGAGCGGATGGCGCTCCCGGAGCTGGCGACGGACGGGGACGTGGCGGAGGCCGCGGTCTTCCTGGCCTCCGACCGGGCTCGTGCGATCACCGGGCAGTCGCTGCTGGTGAACGCCGGCGAGCTGATGCGGTAGCACTCGGCGGCAACGCGGCCCGGCGTCCCTCCAGGACGCGGCGGACACGCAGCGGCAATCGGCGCGACCGGCCCCCTCCTCTCTCTACCGCGCGGGATCCCGTTCCCGCGCGGTACTTCGTCATGCCCCGCAGGACGTCCAGCGAAGTGCCCGCTCATCGTGTGTTCGCGGTCACGGTCACGACAATGCCAAGGAAGGTCAAGAACGAGTAAAATCGTTCGGCTTTCTGATTTCTGTTCAGACTCTTGAACGCGGAGACCCTTGACCGACCTCCCTGACAGGGGGTTCAATCCCGGAAGTCCCCACTCCCGCACGGGGGCACCCGCCGCAGCGAACGTCACAGCGAAGTGCGTTTCACGTTCACAAGGCGGACCCCCTGGAGGGGACATGAACAATCTCGACTGGGCCGTACTCATCGCCTACTTCGGCGTGATGATCGCGATCGGAGTCTGGTCGCACAAGCGCATCGACGATGTCGGCGACTACTTCACCGCCGGCGGCAAGATGCCCTGGTGGCTGGCGGGCATCTCGCACCACATGTCCGGTTACAGCGCGGTGATGTTCACCGGATACGCGGGCATCGCCTACAAGTACGGGGTGACGTCCTACGTCACCTGGTCCTTCCCGATCGCGATCGGGATCGCCATCGGCGCCAACCTGTTCGCGCCCCGGATCAGCCGGCTGCGCTCCCGGCTGCATGTCGCCTCGCCGCTCGAATACCTCAAGAACCGGTACAACCTCACCACCCAGCAGGCGCTCGCCTGGTCCGGTGTGCTGCTGAAGATCGTCGACGTGGGCGCCAAGTGGGCGGCCATCGCGACCCTGCTGTCGGTGTTCACCGGCGTCACGATCACCCAGGGCATCGTCATCACCGGCGCGATCACCGCCGTCTACTGCACCGTCGGCGGTCTGTGGGCCGACGCGCTCACCGAACTGGGGCAGTTCGTCATCCAGCTGCTGGCCGGTCTCGCCATGCTGGTGGCCGCCCTCAGCAAGATCGGCGGCATCAGCGGGATCTGGAACGTCTGGGACGACCCGAAGCTGCAGGGGCACACCAGCGGCACCGCGGGGCCGTACACGCTGATCTTCCTGCTGGCGTATCTGTTCATCAAGACCTTCGAGTACAACGGCGGCATGTGGAACCAGGCCCAGCGCTACATGGCCACCGCCAACGCCAAGGAGGCCGTCCGCTCGGCCCGGCTCTCCGCCGCCCTGTGGTTCATCTGGCCGCTGGTGCTCTTCTTCCCGATGTGGGTCTCCCCGCTGCTGGTGACCGCCAAGAAGCCCGACGGGTCGGACTCGTACGGCCTGATGGTCGAGCAACTGCTGCCGCACGGACTGCTGGGACTGGTCGTCGTCGGCTTCTTCTCGCACACCATGGCCATGTGCTCCTCCGACGCCAACGCCATCGCGGCCGTCGTCACGCGCGACATCGCCCCGGCGTTCTCCAAGACGGCACGGGCCTGGACCCAGCGCGCCGGACTGATCGCCGCGCGGCTCACCACGCTCGCCTTCCTCGGCCTGTCCATGGCGATCGCCACCCAGGTCAACTCGCCCACCTTCAAGGACATCATCACCATCGTCATCAAGTGGGTGGCGGGACTGATGGGGCCGATCGCCATCCCCTTCATGCTCGGCCTGCTGCGACCGTTCCGTAAGTCCGGGCCGACCGCCGCGCTCACCAGCTGGGCGATGGGTCTCCTGGCGTTCTACCTGCTCAACTACCCGGTCAATGACGCGATCGACGGCGGGGTGAACCTGGAGTACCAGATCTCGGTACCGCTCGCCGTCTCGCTCGTCCTGTACATCGTCATCGGCTTCATCAAGCCGGAGGACACCCCGGAGCGGGACGCGCTGCTGGAGAAGATCAACACGGACGGTGGCGGCGACAGCGGTTCCGCCGCGGCCGCGGCCGTCCCGGAGCCGGCCAAGCCGCAGGACACGGCGGCGGTCCCCGCCAACGACTGAGGCGGCGGCTACGAAACGTAAGGGCCGGTCCTCCAGGGGACCGGTCCTTACGCGTTCGGGTAGCGCTCCAGCCAGGACGGTGACGACCCGGCCGGGCCGTGCAGCGCCGGGGCCTGTGTCATCTCCATCGCGAAGTCGTCGGCGAGCTGCAGGATCGTGCCGCGCCCCTCCAGCTCCGCTATCCACGACGGCGGCAGCGCCGTCTCGCCGTGCTGCGCGCCCAGCAGGTTGCCGCAGACCGAACCGGTCGAGTCGCTGTCCCCGCCGTGGTTCACCGCCAGCAGCAGGCCGTGCCGGACGTCCTCGGCGACGAGCGCGCAGTACACGCCGATCGCCAGCGCCTCCTCCGCCGTCCAGCCCTCCCCCAGCGACTCCACGCGCTCCGGTGACGGCATCCCCTGCCGGACGGCGCCCAGCGCCCGCTGCAGGGCGTCCGTGGTCTCCTGGTGGTCGGGGCGCGAGCCGAGCAGCGCCAGCGCGTGCTGCACGGCGCCGTCGAGCGCGTCGCCGCGCGCCAGCCCGTGCACGATGACGGCGAACGCACCCGCGGCCAGCTGCCCGGTGGGGTGGCCGTGGGTCTGCGCCGCGCACTCGACCGCGAGCTGGAACACCAGCCCCGGCTCCCAGCCGACCAGCAGCCCGAACGGCGCCGAGCGCATCACCGTGCCACAGCCCTTGGAGTCGGGGTTCTTCGGATGCTCGACGGTGCCCATCCGGTCGTCTCCGAGCCCGTTCAGGCACGCCCGGCCGGGCGCGCGGCGCGCGTACAGCCACTCCTCGCGCGCCAGCCAGCCGGTGTCCTTGCGGCGCTCGTCGGGCCCCCAGTCGCTCTGGGTGGCCGCCCAGCGCAGATAGGCGCGGTGCACGTCGGTGGGCGGATGCCAGGCGCCGCTGTCGCGCCGCACCTGGGCCCGTATCAAGCCTTCCGTGGTGAAAAGGGTCATCTGGGTGTCGTCGGTGACCGTGCCCCGGCGGCCGAACGCCGGCACGAAGTCCGTGACGCCGTCCGGGCCGTGCTCCGCCCGGATCGCCTTCAGCGAGTCGAACTCGATGCCCGCGCCCAGCGCGTCGCCGATCGCCCCGCCGAGCAGGCAGCCGCGTACGCGGCTGCGGAAATCCTGCTGCTGCGCCCGTCCCCAAACCGCCGTCAAAGCGAGCCCCTTCGGTCAGCAGCTGTCAGTCGCAGCACGATAGTCGACATTGCCGCTCACGTCCCGTGTCCCCGACGGCACAGGGGGTGCACCGGCCAGGGCTCGTCGCACGCCCCCACGGCCCGTCGCACGCCCCCTGTCCGTACGCCGTCCGCCCCCATCACGGATGCCGTCCGTCCCCTCCACCGCCGTCCCCTCCACCGCCGGCCCCTCCACCGCCGTCCCCTCCACCGCCGTCCCCTACGCGTCGAGCACCGGCAGCAACTCCGGCAGATGGCCGTCGGAGGCGAGGCCCGCCGCCTGGCGCTCCGCGGAGACCTCGCCGTACAGGGTGGTGCGCTGACGGGCCGGCCGGCCGGCCGATTCCGCGATGGCGACCAGGTCCTGGATCGACCGGTAGGAGCCGTAACTGGAGCCGGCCATCCGGGAGATGGTCTCCTCCATCAACGTGCCGCCCAGGTCGTTCGCCCCGGAGCGCAGCATCTCCGCCGCGCCCTCCGCGCCCAGCTTGACCCAACTCGTCTGGATGTTGGGAATATGGGTGTGCAGCAGCAGCCGGGCCATCGCCGTGACCGCCCGGTTGTCCCGCAGCGTCGGGCCGGGGCGGGCGATACCGGCCAGGTAGACGGGCGCGTTGGTGTGGATGAAGGGCAGCGTCACGAACTCCGTGAAGCCGCCGGTCTCCTGCTGGATCTCGGCGAGCAGCCGCAGATGGCCCAGCCAGTGGTGCGGCTGGTCCACATGCCCGTACATCATCGTGGAGGACGAGCGCAGGCCCAGCGAGTGCGCGGCCTTCACGACCTCCACCCACGTCGCCGTCGGCAGCTTGCCCTTGGTGAGGACCCAGCGCACCTCGTCGTCCAGGATCTCGGCGGCCGTGCCGGGGATCGAGTCGAGCCCGGCCTCCTGGGCCGCCGCCAGCCAGTCGCGGATCGACATGCCCGTACGCGTCGCCCCGTTGGCGACCTCCATCGGCGAGAAGGCGTGCACGTGCATGCCCGGCACGCGCTCCTTCACCGCCCGCGCGATGTCGAAGTACGCGGTGCCCGGCAGGTCCGGGTGGATACCGCCCTGCATGCACACCTCGGTCGCGCCGACCTCCCACGCCTGCTCGGCGCGGTCGGCGACCTGCGACAGGGACAGCGTGTACGCGTCCGCGTCGGTGCGGCGCTGCGCGAAGGCGCAGAACCGGCAGCCGGTGTAGCAGACGTTGGTGAAGTTGATGTTCCTGGTGACGATGTACGTGACCTCGTCGCCGACCGTGTCGCGCCGCACGTCGTCCGCGATCCGGCACAGCGCGTCCAGCGCCGGGCCGTCCGCGTGCAGCAGCGCGAGCGCCTGCTCGTCGGTGAGCTTCGTCGGATCGTCCGCGGCCGTCGCGAGCGCGGACCGTACGTCCCCGTCGACGCGGTCCGGCACCATGCCGGGCGCCGCCTGCTCGCGCAGCGACTCCCAGTCGCCGTACACGTCGTCGAAGTCGTCCCTGCGGTCGCCGGTGCGCCCGGTGGTGTCGATCGTCGCGTGCAGGTCGGTGCGGCCGGTGGCCGTGAACGCCTCGTCCGGCTCCTGCCAGAGCAGCCCGACGGGCTTCGCGTCCTCGTCCGCCAGCGCCGTTTCGGGGTCCGCGAGGGCCCGGACGTGCGGCAGCAGCCGCGGGTCGAGCCACGGCTCGCCGCGCTGGATGAACTCGGGGTAGATCGTGAGCCGCTCGCGCAGCGTGAACCCGGCGGCGGCGGTCCTCTCGGCCAGCTCGTCGATGTTCGGCCACGGGCGCTCGGGGTTGACGTGGTCGGGGGTCAGCGGGGACACCCCGCCCCAGTCGTCGATCCCCGCGTCGATGAATCGCGCGTACTCCCCGTCCACCAGGTTCGGCGGCGCCTGGACGCGGGCCGCCGGGCCGAGGAGCAGCCGGGCGACCGCGATCGCCGCCGCCAGCTCCTCCAGCTCCGCGTCCGGCATGCCGCGCATCGCCGTGTCCGGCTTGGCGCGGAAGTTCTGGATGATCACTTCCTGGATGCCGTGGTACTGGCGGGCGATCTTCCGTATCGCGAACAGTGATTCGGCGCGCTCCGCGTATGTCTCCCCGATCCCGATCAGAATGCCGGTGGTGAACGGGACGTTGGAGCGGCCGGCGTCCTCGAGGACCCGCAGCCGTACGGCCGGGTCCTTGTCGGGCGAGCCGTAGTGCGGGCCGCCGGGCTCGGACCAGAGCCGGGTCGCCGTCGTCTCCAGCATCATGCCCATCGACGGCGCGACCGGCTTGAGACGCTGCAGGTCCTGCCACGACAGAACGCCGGGGTTCAGGTGCGGCAGCAGTCCAGTCTCCTCCAGCACCCGGATCGCCATCGCGCGCACATACGCGAGCGTGTCGTCGTACCCGTGCGCGTCCAGCCACTCCCGCGCCTCGGGCCAGCGCTCCTCCGGACGGTCCCCGAGCGTGAACAGGGCCTCCTTGCAGCCCATTTCCGCGCCCTTGCGCGCGATGTCGAGGACCTCGTCGGGAGACAGGTACATCCCGTGCCCCTCGCGGCGCAGCTTGCCGGGCACCGTCACGAAGGTGCAGTAATGGCACTTGTCACGGCACAGCCGGGTCAGCGGGATGAAGACCTTCCGCGAGTACGTGATCACCCCGGGACGGCCGGCCGTCTCCAGGCCCGCGTCACGCACCCGGGCCGCGGTCGCGGACAGGTCCACCAGGTCGTCACCACGTGCCTGCAGCAGCACCGCCGCCTCGGCGGTGTCCAGCGCGACTCCGTCGCGGGCACGCTTCAGCGCGCGCCGCATGCCGTTGGTAGTGGGGGTCGGCTCCTCGGGGCGGGACAGGCTCATGGTCATCTCCCGAGCATAGGTCGCTGCCCGGCACGCGGGGTCATGGCATTTGCTATGGCGTTGGCCACCCGGGGGGCGGTGTGGGTCGCAGGGACCGCGCGTGGTCGTACGGCGCGGGTCACAGGAACCGCGCGTAGTCGTCCAGCACGCGCAGCACCTCGTCCTCGCCGGCCGGTGGCAGCTGGACCACGCACTCCTCGATGCCCAGCTCACCGAAGTGCGCGAGCTTTCCCTCGGTCGGGCGCACCGCCGACGGAACGATCTGCGGCCCGCCCGGTCCGCGGCCCGCCCCGTCCCATACCTCCCGCAGCCGCGGCAGCGCGTCGGCGAGGCCGCCGCCCCCGATCGGCATCCAGCCGTCCGCGTAGTCCGCGATGTGTCCGAACAGTTTCGGCCCGGCGGCCCCGCCGACCAGCGTCCGCAGCGGACCCACCGGCTTCGGATGGGCCTGGCTCGCCGCCACCGACGCGAACTCCCCCGCGTACGCCGTCGGCTCGGGCGCCCACAGCGCCCGCATCACCCGCATCCGGTCCCGTACGAGATCGCGCCGGCGCGCCCACTCCACTCCGTGGTCCGCCGCCTCCTCCACGTTCCAGCCGAAACCCACCCCGAGCGTGAACCGCCCGCCCGAGAGGTGGTCGAGCGTCGCGATCTGCTTCGCCAGCACGATCGGATCGTGCTGCGCGACCAGCGTGATGGCGGTCCCCAGCGCGATCCGCCGGGTGACCGCCGCGGCGGCCGCGAGCGCGGTGAACGGGTCGAGCGTCCGCCCGTACTCGCGCGGCAGCGGCTCCCCCATCGGCGCCGGCGTGGTCCTGGCCACCGGAATGTGCGTGTGCTCCGGCAGGAACAGCCCGGCGAACCCGCGCTGCTCCAGTTCCTCGGCGAGGCGCACGGGGCCGATGGTCTCGTCGGTCAGGAAGATCGTGGTGTTGATCCGCACGGGCAACCTCCGGTTGAGGGTGGAGTCGAACTTCGTTCAGCTACGTGTGCGTTTGCATGCGATCCGGTCATCCGCCGGCCGCTCGCCGTTCCGGCCTCCGACGCTCCGGAGTAGAACAGTTCGCTGCGGAACCTCCCACCCCTCTCGCCCAGGAGGCACGACGGATGGAACGACGCGAAGTTCTCAAGTTCACAGCGCTCGCGGGAGCCACCGGAGTGTTTACGCTGGCTCCTGTGAGCTTCGCTGGAGCCGAGCCCGCGGGCGCGGGTGCGCAGGACAGCGCCCCCGCGGCCGAGGAGACCCGTACCGTCACCGGGCATCTGCCCACGGGTGTGGCGGACTTCGTCTACCTGCCCGTGAACGTGCCGCACGGCGTCCGTGAGATCGCCGTCTCGTACACCTACGACCGGCCGGCCGTGCCCGTCGGAACCGTCGGCAACGCCTGCGACATCGGCATCTTCGACCAGCACGGCACCGCGCTCGGCGGCAAGGGCTTCCGCGGCTGGTCCGGCGGCGCCCGCACCGCATTCACGATCAGCGCCGAGCAGGCCACGCCGGGGTATCTCGCGGGACCGGTCTCTCCCGGCACCTGGAACGTCGTCCTCGGGCCGTACACCGTCGCCCCACAGGGGCTGGACTACTCCGTCACCATCACCCTGCGCTACGGCCCGCGGGGCACCACCCCGGCGCCCACCTACCCGCCGCAGCACGCCAAGGGGCGCGGCCGCGCCTGGTACCGCGGCGACTGCCATCTGCACACCGTCCACTCCGACGGGCAGCGCACCCCGGCCGAGGTCACCGCCGCCGCGCGCGCCGCCGGACTCGACTTCATCAACACCAGCGAGCACAACACCACGTCCGCGCACTCCGTCTACGGGCCGCTCGCCGGCGACGACCTGCTCGTCCTCACCGGCGAGGAGATCACCACCCGCAACGGCCACTACCTGGCCATCGGCACGGACCCCGGCGTCTGGTTCGACTGGCGCTACCGCGCCCGCGACGACGCGTACGCGCGGTTCGCGCGCAAGATCCGCGGGGCGGGCGGCCTGGTGGTGCCGGCCCATCCGTACGGGATCTTCCCCGCCAGCCAGTGGAAGTTCGGCTACGACCAGGCGGACGCCATCGAGGTCTGGAACGGCCCCTGGGGCCCCGACGACGAGCTCTCCCTCAACACCTGGGACAACCTCCTCACGGCGTCCACCCGCGGCGACGGTCACTGGATCCCCGCCATGGGCAACTCGGACGCCCACCGCGAGCCGCAGGTCGTGGGCCTCCCCCAGACGGTCGTCCTCGCGGACGGCCTTGACCGTGCGGCTCTGCTCGCGGGAATCCGCGCGGGGCGCAGCTGGCTCGCGGAGTCGTCCGACGTCCAGCTCGCTTTCACGGCCACCGGGCCGCATGGGGAGCATGCGGGGATCGGGGAGCGGCTGGTGGTGGGGGCGGAGGACGTCGTGACGGTGCGGCTGGAGGTGTCGGGGGTGCCGGGGGTGCCGGTTGGGGGCGGGGTGTTCGGGGCGCAGGTGCGGTTGATGACGGACGAGGGCCAGATGTTCGCCACGCAGCTTGCTCCCTCCGGGGCGGGTTCCGTTGAGTGGCGGACGACGGCGTCGCTGGCGGCGTACGTCCGGGCGGAGGTGCGGCATCCGGTTACTGACGGTGGGGTGAGTGGGCTTCCGGGGGCGGTTGCTGCGCTGACGAATCCGATGTGGCTGGACGTTCGGTAGGGGTCGGGGGCCGGGCCCTCCGGGGGAGGGGTCCGAAATCGTATATTTACGGGCCTGGCGGCCCACAAATACACGGCAGCATTTCGGACCCCTCCCCCTGCGGCCCCGTCCCCCTCACGTCACAACCGGCGCACTGATGCGGGTGCCGATACACGTGCATCGGGTCCGTCCCCCGCCCCTTCACGTCCGCGGGTGCGGGGGCGGGTGCGCCACCGCC